>NZ_BAEB01000013.1:0-86779 GCF_000241225.1 Acinetobacter sp. NBRC 100985
GATTATAACCTTTTGAAAATATACACTTTAATTGTGTTTTCGACTTTGTGGATTCACTCTAAATTCTAAAATTTGAAAAAACAAGAAATGATAGAATCATAGAGGAGAGTCATCATAACAAAAACAAAGAATCAATGTGAGTGAAATCGCAAGAATGAGTCTGAATGTTTATAAACTTTGTTCAGCAAAAAAACGATAAAAAATGAAGAATAAAGTTTTGTAATTGAAAGGCTTGATAAAATAAACACAAAGTGAATCTAAAGTCTAAATGAATTGATTGGAATCAAGCTGAAAAGAATGATATAAAAAGCCAATTTATGCTAACAAATGATGGCGTAATTGGCACTACATTGGTTCTTTATCATATGTTCTGCACTATTTTGGTTCATAATGTCTTTTTTGGGGACGCGCTAAAATAGAAATGTGTGAATATGGTGCATTTGCGAATATAAACATTATAGTGGACATAGGATATGGAGCTTAAAGCATTTTTTCTGTAAAGAATTTCAATGTTTTAGGTATGCTTTATAATTGTTGGTATGATAATTGCTAATTATATCCCAACAACTAACACGCACTTAACAAGTGCATATAAATTTCATTGGAGCAAATGAGCATGGCGAACAAGGTCCTTCAACTCATCAAAGAAAGTGGCGCAAAATGGGTCGATTTTCGCTTTACTGATACTAAGGGTAAAGAGCAACACGTAACTTACCCAGCTGACACGATTGATGAAGACACATTTGAAGACGGTAAAATGTTTGATGGTTCTTCAATCGCTGGTTGGAAAGGCATTGAAGCTTCTGACATGATCTTACGTCCAGATGCTGAAACAGGTTTTCTTGACCCGTTCTTTGCTGAGCCTACAGTTGTTGTAACTTGTGACGTAATCGAGCCATCTACTGGTCAAGGTTACGAGCGTGACCCACGTTCGATTGCTCGTCGTGCTGAAGAATATTTAAAATCTACAGGTATCGGTGATACTGCATTCTTTGGTCCAGAACCAGAATTCTTCGTATTTGACGAAGTAAAATGGGACATCGATATGTCTGGCGCTCGCCATACATTAATCGCTGAAGAAGCTGCTTGGTCTACTGGTAAAGATTACGAAGCTGGTAACTCTGGTCACCGTCCGCGTGTTAAAGGTGGTTATTTCCCAGTTCCTCCAGTTGATTCTCACCAAGATATGCGTGCTGAAATGTGTGCTCGTATCGAAGACATCATGGGCCCTGGCCGCGTAGAAGTACATCACCATGAAGTTGCTTCTTGCCAATTAGAAATTGGTGTGAGCTTCAATACAATGGTTCGTAAAGCTGACGAAGTACAACAGTTCAAATATGCTGTTTGGAACGTTGCTCACCAATACGGCAAAACTGCGACATTCATGCCTAAGCCAATGGTAGGTGATAACGGTTCAGGTATGCACGTTCACATGTCTATCTCTAAAGATGGCAAGAACTTGTTTGCTGGTGATGAATATGCTGGTTTATCTGAAATGGCATTATTCTTCATTGGTGGTGTGATCAAGCACGCGCGTGCATTAAATGCGATTACGAACCCATCTACGAACTCTTATAAGCGTTTGGTTCCTCACTATGAAGCGCCAATTATGCTTGCTTACTCAGCGCGTAACCGTTCTGCGTCAATCCGTATTCCATATGTTTCTAGCCCTAAAGGCAAGCGTATCGAAGCTCGTTTCCCAGATCCAATGATGAACCCATACTTAGGTTTTGCTGCATTGTTGATGGCTGGTCTTGATGGTATCCAGAACAAGATCCACCCAGGTGAAGCGGCTGACAAGAACTTGTACGATCTTCCTCCTGAAGAAGAAGCAAAAATCCCAACAGTTGCTCACAACTTGGAAATGGCGATTGAAGCACTTCAAGCTGATCATGAGTTCTTGTTAAAAGGTGGCGTGTTCACTAAAGAAATGCTTGAAGCATATATCGAACTTAAAACTGAAGATGTACGTCGTCTTAACACGACTACTCACCCAGTTGAATTCGACATGTACTATAGCTTGTAATACATTGTTATTCAGAAAAGCTCGCTTCGGCGAGCTTTTTTTATGTCATTAATAGATTGGAAGATTGTACATATTTACTGAAAAATTCATGTAAACTAAACGCGATGTTTTTAGTGAGCAACGCATGCGAAATTTACGACCAAACAGAATAAAGGGCAAAGAGATCCCAACTGAATTAAAAAAATGGTTGTATGCGTCAGGTTCATTAACACAGCAACTCACCGATCTGGGTGGTGGTGAGTTTCATGTAGAACGAATAAAAGAACATTATCAACGTCTAACTTTTACCGACAGCCAGTGGATGCGGATGCCTTATCAGCATATCGCATGGGTAAGAGAAACCAATCTTTATGGTAGTGAGTCCGAAGCTTGGGTAAAAGCCAAAAGTATTTTTCCGATTCTAAGTTTGCAAAAAAAAGCGCGTATATTTAAGCATATCGGGAACAAACCGATTGGGTGGTTCTTATTTCAGCGTACAGACCCTAAGTGTGAGCGACGTGTGATCTATCTTGCCGAGGGTTGGACTAGGCAAAGTTGTTATACGTGGCACGGTTGTAAATTCATTGTGCAAGAAACTTTCTTGCCTGCTTTTGAACAGTTTATTCGACAGCATTGACTCTAAGGATTCTTCATGGAAACAGTGCAACATATCTCTTGGCGGCAGCGTTTAGAAGCCTATTACTATTTATGTCGTTTTGATAAACCGATTGGTACAGAACTGGTTTTGTGGCCGACAATGTGGGCATTATGGATTGCTTCAAAGGGTATTCCTGATTTAAAAGTACTTATAATCATGATTTTAGGCTGTTTTTTTATGAGAGCGGCTGGTTGTGCGATTAATGATTTTGCTGACCGAAAAGTTGATGCACATGTTGAACGGACTAAAAATCGCCCTTTAGCAACAGGTGTGATCAAGGCAAGAGAAGCTGTATTCGTATTTTTGGGCTTAGTTATAGCAAGCGCATGCTTATTATTTTTCTTGCCGATTGAAACGTTTTATTGGTCATTTGGGGCGCTATTTTTAGCCTTTATTTATCCTTTTATGAAACGCTATACGCATCTGCCACAGGTGTTTTTAGGTGCGGCATTTTCGTGGTCAATCCCTATGGCTTATGCAGCAGTAGGGAAAACACCTGATTTGACATGTTGGTTATTATATTTTGGTAATTTAGCGTGGACTGTTGCCTACGATACTCAATATGCAATTACTGATCGTGAATACGATTTAAAAATTGGTGTGAAATCTACCGCAATTTTGTTTGGGCGTTTTGATATTCAAATTATAGGATTGCTGCAAATTGTTAGTTTAGGCTTAATAGGTACTGCGCTATATTTAGAAAATCTTTTGCTGCCATTTGGGTTAATCGCATTGGTATTCGTAGGATTAGATTTTATTTATCAAGCAATAAAGACCAAAGAGCGTGATCCGCAAATCTGTTTTTGGGCATTCCGTCACAATCGATGGGTTGGAATGATTATTTTTGCAGGAATTTTTTTAGAATTAATATCTTAATCTGACTGATTAGTTGAAAAGTGTCCTATACAAGGGCACTTTTTTTATGTATTAATAACAGTGCATGTAGTTTCATGCTTAAAAAAAAGACAAAGACTAAAAGGATATTTTATGAAACGGTCAAAAATTGCATTGGCAATGACGTTCTCAATTTCAGCACTGTTTTTATCAGCATGTAATGATAATGGAGATGACAATAAGCGCGCTGACTCTGACAAGACATATTTGTATGAAAGTAACTATGCTAAGGACAGTATAGATAATGCTTCTTCGATCAAAGTCATGACCTACAATATGACGAATGTTCAGGGGAAAACAGCGGAAGCTACGGCAATGGTGATATTTCCAAAAGCGATCCAACCGAAAGATGGCTATAGAGTTGTTATTTGGGAGCATGGAACGGTTGGGGTTGGTGATAGCTGTGCACCAAGTAATAATCTAATTAATCCTAGATTTAGAATCCTAGCAGATAGTTTGTTGGCAGCAGGTTATGTGATCGTTGCTCCAGATTATGAGGGTTTGGGTACATCTGGAGTTCACCCATATTTAAACTTGTCTAGTGAGGCGAAGTCTGCACTTGCTGCGGTTAAAGCTGCAAAAGATCATTATGGCACGCAGTTGAACGGTGAGTGGATGTCGATTGGCCAATCACAAGGTGGTCATGCATCATTGGGTACGGCAGAGTTTGCTAATGCGGATGTAAGTTATAAAGGGGCAGTAGCAGGCGCACCAGCATCAAGTTTAGGGACTATTATCCAAATTTATATTGATCCGCAATTTAATCTTGATACGAATGGTCAACCTAAACCTGTAAGTAAACTCGATGAGAGCTTGTTACAAGTGCGTTATGCAGTTGCAAATAACCTTCTTACACCTGCACAAGGTCAAGCAAAAATTGAAGAAATAGCAGATGGTTATGCTGAATTGTTAGCTTATGCTGCTTTAGCAAGTGCGGGGATCAAAGCAGAGCAACCAAACTATGATTTGAAAACAATCTTTACATCAGGTGCGGCTGATATTGCTGAGTTAGCTTATGGGCGTAATGGTGATGATGGGGCTTGTTTGAGTTATTCTGGTGAAGATGCTGCAAATGGTTTGCATGAGAAATTCAAAGCAGGGATCGTTGCTTACTTAGCAGATACAACACATCAACTGTCAGGATACGGTATTGATCTGACGAAGTTTAAAACAGATCCTGTGGTACAAGAGTTTTTAAAATCAACTCAGCCGGCAACAAATGCCACAGCTGAAAAGGTAATTAAAACCCCTGTATTGATGCTTCAGGGAGAGAAAGATCAAGCTGTACTCCCCGTGGTGACACAAAGTATGTTTGCCAACATGAAAGCGAAGGCTTTACAGTTCTTCCCACAAGCAGGTTATGAAAATGGTTATGAGTTGAAGATTGTTCCGAATGCGACTCATACTCAAGCAATCATTTGTGAAAATGCCAAAGCTGTAGATTTTATTCAAGCCAATATGTCTGCGGGTACAGGTATTGTACTAACTGATGCGCAAAAAGATGCGAGTCAAAGTCCGCACTGTACGGGATTATTTTAACCCCACAAAACTGTGATTTTAATTTTAAGCAAGGAGCCTCTTTATAGAGGCTCTTTTTTTGTTATATTGTTGCATTCTATTAAGGCTTAATTTGAGACAGAATCCTTTATGAGTCAGAACGCTGCTGAAAAGAGACGTATTCCTTGGTTGTTAATGAGTTTGGGTTTACTCATTCCAATTTTTATTGTGGGTATGGCATTTCTGGCTGCAAAGAGTGATGCTGAAACTAAGCGTAAATATGACCAGCAACATGCCGAAATTGCTAAAAAATTTGAACAGCAGAAAAATGCTGAGCAAGTTGCAGAAAATCAACCATAAAGACCAAATTCAGCGAATATCCATCTGTAGCTGTTTTACAGATGGAATTTGCGTATAACGTTGTACGAAATAACCTGCCTCTTTTAGCATTTGATCTCTCTGCTGGTCTTCTAGCTCTTTACCTATATGACTTGGGTCATCTAATTCAACAATCGCAATAACCTTCATCTCTCTATCTAACACTACGAAATCAGTCACTTTCCGATTGAACTTACTTCGTAACTTATAATGATCACTTGTTATGAGTGCGCTAAATGCAACCTGAGCCAATACATGATCATTAGGAAAAGCTTGTTGTAATCGTAGAAACATTTGTGATTCAAATGAGGTAATAACGGGTCGTGCGAAGAATTTTTGTTTTCTAAAGAAAGCGGGTAGGCAGCTATATAAAAGAAGTGCTGTACTGATACATCCAATAAGGATGAAAATAATTTGGCTGGATTGAAACATATTCTTATTGAGCTGTGAATAAAAAAACCCACTCATGAAGAGTGGGTTTTTAGAATCTTGGCTCTCCCACCTGGGCTCGAACCAGGGACCTGCGGATTAACAGTCCGTCGCTCTACCGACTGAGCTATGGGAGAATCTGGATATGCATTCTATGCATGAAGTAGAGGATGGTCAAGTCATTCATAAGAAAAAAATTAAATATTGATTTAATTGTACTTTTTATCATCATTTGTAGGTGTTTTAAAAAATAAAATAATTGGCATTAAAAAAGCCCTTATCAGTGATAAGGGCTTTTAGAATCTTGGCTCTCCCACCTGGGCTCGAACCAGGGACCTGCGGATTAACAGTCCGTCGCTCTACCGACTGAGCTATGGGAGAATCTGAATGCCATTATAGGGGGCTTTTGAAATCGGTCAAGTTAAAAGTGTCATGTTTTCTTCATTTTTATATCGTATGGTTTTTATTTGCTCAATTAGCTTGAAATTTAAAAAATAGCTTGAACTTTGGAAATGCTATTGCTAGATTCGAGTTAGAAAGCGTTTAGATATCTATCTAAGCAGTGTGGATTTAACCCTACTTGCCAGCACTAAAATGGCTAAATCGGAGGTCAAAATGACTATTCTCAGTATTCAATCTATCTTTTCAAATCTTTCTTATTATCAAGAAAATTATTTAGATATCATTCAAAATCCTACACAATATTATCAATCTGTTGAAAATGCCAATATACATTTCGCTGCTTTCAGTGACGAGCGACTGTATTTAGGTGATTTATTACAGCTTTGGTTTGGTGATAAGTGGACTGAACATCAATTACAAATTCTCGAAAAATCCCGAAATTTATTATCAAATAAAAACTTAGAGAATAGGGAAAATGCTTTATTCTTATTTGCATTTGAGAAGCAAGGACTTTTCAAACAAGCGCATGCTTATGCGTGGAATGTACTAGAGCAAAAGATTCAAAAAATAAGTTTGAATGAAAGTTTCCCCTTTTATTGTCATTACTTAAGTTTATCTCGTCCGCAGCGTCTTTCTTGATAATAAAAAAAGCCTGTCGAAACAGGCTTTTTACATCTTTATAAGGTATTAAGCTGTTTTTTCAGCTTCGATAGAGGCAATTGCAGCATCAACGCCTTCAATTGAATCGGCAGCTTTTTTGATACGCGCTAAAGCATCTACTAAAACTTCGTCAGCAGTTGCATAAGAAATGCGCATAAATCCACCTAAACCAAACGCATCACCAGGAACAACAGCAACGCCTGTTTCTTCAAGTAACCATTCAGAAAACTCTGTGCAAGATTTTAAACCTTTTGCACGAATAAGCGGACGAATGTTTGCATATGCGTAAAAAGCACCGTCAGCTGGTAAGCAAGAAATACCATTGATTTCATTTAAGCCATTTACCACTAAATCGTGACGACGTTTAAATGCTTCGATCATTGGCTGTAATACATCTTGCGGACCATTCAATGCAGCTTCAGCAGCGACTTGTGAAATTGAAGTCGGGTTTGAAGTTGATTGCGATTGGATTTTTTTCATTGCACCAATGATTTTTGCAGGACCAGCAGCATAACCGATACGCCAGCCTGTCATTGCATATGCTTTAGAGACACCATTGAGAACGATGGTACGGTCATATAAATCAGGTGCAACAGTTGCGATGTTGTAGAACTCATCTTCCCAACGAATTGGTTCATACATGTCATCAGAAGCAACAAAAACTTGTGGATGGCGACGCAAGACTTCTGCCAAAGCTTCGAGTTCAGCTTTGGTATAGATCATACCTGTTGGGTTTGACGGGCTGTTTAATACCACCAAGCGTGTGTTTGGTGTGATTGCCGCTTCTAATTGTTCTGGTGTGATTTTGAAGCGTTGCTCTTCGCCACATTTCACGATTACTGGTGTACCTTCAGCAATAATCACCATATCTGGATAGCTTACCCAGAATGGAGCAGGGATAATGACCTCGTCACCTTTATTTAACAAAGCAAGTGCTAAGTTAAAGAAACTTTGTTTACCACCACAAGAAACCAAAATTTGATTTGCTTGATAGTCTAAATTGTTATCGCGTTTGAGTTTCGCAATAATTGCTTTTTTTAAACTTGGAGTACCGTCTACAGCTGTGTATTTTGTAAAGCCATTATTAATCGCTTCAATTGCAGCATCTTTGATGTGTTGAGGGGTATCAAAGTCTGGTTCGCCTGCACCTAAACCAATCACGTTCTTACCAGCAGCTTTAAGCTCAGCAGCTTTGTTTGTTACTGCAAGTGTAGGGGACGGTTTGATAGCATTGACACGATCAGAGAGACGTACGTCCACGGCATTATTCCTTCTTATGGGATTAAAAATAAAAGCAAGCTATCTTAGCTTAAATAGACTTAAAAGTGGTCGAAACTTACCGTGTTTGAATAAAAAGTTACCAAATACACAGAGGTGTTTTTTACATTTTTTATTTTTATAAATACCGCAAAAATCTATTACAATAGCGACTAGAAATTTAGATTTCGAGAGAATTTCAATGAGTACCGAAAATCCTAAAGCGAAGAAAGCTTTGGTGAAATTACCATTCCCGATGCCATCTGCTCAAAATGATGCTGATGATGCAACGCATAATCAGGTTCGTCCAAAACCTGAACAATATGCTGATCGTACGTGGATGCCACCTCGTGGGACACGCCGTTCTATGGGTAAACGTTAATAAAAAAGCCAATCGATATGATTGGCTTTTTTATTACTAATGACGATTTAGAGGATGTTGTATTTCTAGTTCACCACGCCAAAGTTTAATAAAATCATATTCATCAATGTCATAGAGTTCCATCAAGGCAATAATCACGCTCACAAAAATCATTGCACCCTCAGAATTGCTCTGGAAATTGAAAATCTTACCATTCAATTTACCGAGAATATCCTTGATCTCATGTTCTCGACCCCGACCATAACGATCACGCGGATAAAGTTCTTCATTTAATACAACAAGAGCAATCGCTTTTTCAGCTGCAGATAATTGAGTTTGGTTTAATGCTTCTTCAAATGATTCATATCCATAATTGAAGTAAAAAATGACTTCATCATTAATAAATGCATGTACTGTTGCTGCTGTTAGGTTTGGAAATTGAGAAACGGCATCTTCTTCGATATATGGTCGGAATGATTCTGGGAAGATCACATTGCTGTGAATGCCTTTAAATAATGGGGCGATTTCTGAAACTTTATAGCCTGCAATACCGCACCCTAAAGCCGTCAAAAAGTATTTCATTTTTGGGTGATTTTTTGCGTAGATTTTAAAATCATCCACATAATGCTCAATTTGAGAGAGTGGCATTTGTTGGATATGTTCATTGAGTGTTGGAATCGCAAAACTTTGTCCAGCCCAACCACGACCGACACCTTTTACCGCAGCAAAATGCTGTGCTGCAACACGAGCCGCACCACTATCGTGTATGCCAGCAAGATTACTGCCAAATACAAAGACCGTATCTTCAGGGAGTTCCGTTACTATGGTTTCATCATGGTATTGGTAAGTCATTCGAATTCATATTTTAGGTTATCGTTCTACTCATGTTGCTATTGATTGGTACTAGGGTCAAGTAAAAAATATTTAATTGTTATGTTAATAATTTCAATTTGTTAAGCATAATTTTAGCTTGAAAAACTACTTGTATCATAGAGAATAAATATAGCTAACACGGAATTCACATCTTGTTGTTTAAGCTCAAACTTTCAAGTGGTGAATATATAGTCTACGCATATGAGTATTGTTATCGCAGGTGCTTCAGGTGGAATAGGACGAGCACTTTTTGAGTTGTTAAATAAGCAGGCTCAGAAGAAAGTATTTTGTATTAGCCGACAACGTCTAAGGGATTGTGATTTACAGGCTGACTTATCTGAATCAAGTCAAATCAAATTGATTCAGGAGTTTTTAAGTCATATTCAACCCACAGAGGTTTATTGTTGTGCTGGTGTTTTACATGAAAATAGCTATATGCCTGAAAAGAGCTTAAGCCAAATTCATGATGAATGGGTTTATAAGTCGTTATCACAAAACGTTATGACACATGTTCATCTAGCGCAAGCCTTAGCACCTATTTTGAACAAAAACTATGATTTAAAATGGCTATCATTATCAGCCAAAGTTGGAAGTATTGAAGATAATGCCTTAGGTGGGTGGTACAGTTATCGAATGACCAAAACAGCATTAAATATGTTTATTAAAAATTTAAGTATCGAATGGTCACGTAAATCATCTAACATTATTGTCGCAAGCGTTCATCCTGGAACGACTGATTCAGCATTATCCAAGCCATTTCAGCGCAATATTTCACCAGAAAAACTGTATAGCGCTGAACAAACAACAGAACGATTGATAACAATTATGCAGAATTTAACAGCACATCAAAATGGAAAGCTTTTAAATTGGGATGGGCAACTGTTACCGTATTAATTAAATGAAACTAATCTTGAAAAGTATCAATTCGCCCAAATTGATTTGTTAAACTATCGTTTAAATTTTATCAAAGAGTGTACTTGTGAGCGAAAATCAACCTTTCGATTTAGTGACAAATTACCAACCTGCGGGTGATCAACCACAGGCAATTGAAAAATTAGTCAAAGGAATTGACCAAGGTTTTCGTAATCAGTTGCTACTTGGGGTAACGGGGTCGGGGAAGACCTATACCATGGCAAACGTGATTGCTCAGACGCAGCGACCAACCATTATCATGGCGCACAATAAAACATTAGCTGCACAACTCTATGGTGAATTTAAAGCATTTTTCCCTAACAATGCGGTTGAGTACTTTGTAAGTTATTACGACTATTATCAACCTGAAGCCTATGTACCTTCTTCAGATACCTTCATCGAAAAAGACTCAGCGATCAATGATCACATTGATCAGATGCGACTTTCTGCAACGCGTGCGTTGTTAGAGCGTCGAGATGCCATTATCGTTGCATCAGTTTCGGCGATTTATGGCTTGGGTGATCCAAATGCCTATATGCAAATGCTGTTGCATATTGTACAAGGTGATCGAGTCAGTCGAGATGAGATCATTCGCCGTCTCGTTGAAATGCAATATACGCGTAATGAATTGGAATTCTTACGTGGTACATATCGTATTCGTGGTGAAATTATTGATATTTTCCCAGCAGAATCGGATAAGGATGCCATTCGGGTAGAGTTATTTGATGACGAAGTTGATTCAATTCGCTGGTTTGATCCATTGACGGGTAAATTAGTAAGGAAAGTTCCGCGTGTAACGATTTACCCGAAAAGTCATTATGTCACGCCGAAAGACCATTTGACTCGTGCGATTGATACCATTAAAGACGAACTCAAAGATCAACTTAAATTTTTTAAAGACAATGACAAATTGCTCGAAGCACAGCGTATTGAGCAACGTACCCGTTATGACTTAGAAATGATGCAGCAATTGGGTTATACCAATGGCATTGAAAACTATTCACGTCATTTATCTGGACGTTCGGCTGGTGAAGCGCCTCCAACCTTATTTGATTATATTCCTGAAGATGCGTTACTGATTATTGATGAATCGCATGTAACCGTTCCTCAAATTGGGGCGATGTACAAAGGTGACCGCTCGCGTAAAGAAAATTTGGTGAATTATGGATTCCGTTTACCAAGTGCATTGGATAACCGTCCAATGAAGTTTGAAGAGTGGGAACGTATTGTCCCAACAACCGTATTTGTCAGTGCAACACCTGCGCAATATGAGTTGGAAAAGTCAGAGCAAGTGGTAGAGCAGGTGGTTCGTCCAACGGGATTGATTGATCCTGAAATTGAAGTAAGGCCTGTACTGACCCAAGTCGATGATGTGCTATCAGAAATTAATATTCGTAAGCAATTAAATGAACGTGTTCTTGTGACGACGTTGACCAAACGTATGGCAGAAGATTTAACTTCATATCTTAAAGAATATGGGGTTAAGGTCGCTTACCTGCACTCGGATATTGATACGGTCGAGCGTGTCAAAATTATTCATGAGTTACGTACAGGTGTACATGATGTTTTGGTAGGGATTAACTTACTGCGTGAAGGTTTGGACATGCCAGAAGTATCTCTAGTTGCAATTTTGGATGCGGATAAAGAAGGTTTCTTGCGTTCTGAGCGGTCATTGATTCAAACGATTGGGCGTGCAGCGCGTAATGTGAAAGGTAAGGCAATTTTATATGCTGATCGCATTACAGACTCTATGCGTAAAGCGATGGATGAGACTGAGCGCCGCCGTAATAAACAAATTGAGTTTAATGAACTTCATGGAATTACACCACGCAGTGCAGTTCGCCAAACGATTAAAGAAATTGATACGGGCGAAGTGCTGACCGATGATGAAATCGATGAAAAAGTGCTTGAGCAAGCTCAGTCAATTAGTGCTGATGAACAACATTTGCTTTCTGATCCAAAGTTATTTGCAAAACATATTTCTAAGTTGGAAAAGGAAATGTTGAAAGCATCGAAAGAGCTACAATTTGAGCAAGCAGCGCGACTTCGTGATGAAATCGTGCGTTTAAAAGCACATATGTTGCAGTCTTAAATAAGTTGAGAAATCCTCAAAAGTGATACATATCGCAACAGTTTTTGTTTATAAATTAGGCTATGTTTCTAAGTTAAGTATATGACTATTTATAACAAATTTCTGCTTTGAGGATTTCTGATGCCCTTTATTAAAAATTTCCCGAAAGCGAGTTGGCGTTTAGCAAAAATTGCAGTGGGTGGAGCTGTTTTAACTGGATTGGCTGTAGCAACAATCTCTTATGCACAAGCCAAACCTTTACCAACCGTTGAGAAAGTCGAGTTAGATAAATATTTGGGTGTTTGGTACGAAGTTGCTCGCAAGCCGATGTATTTCGAACGTAAGTGTGCGTATAACGTTTCAGCAACGTATACCGTAAATGAAAATGGCAATATTGTTGTCGATAATAAATGCTATGACGTTGATGGAAATCTTCAGCAAAGTCTTGGTGAAGCATTTGTCGTGAATGCACCCTTTAATACTAAATTAAGCGTCAGTTTCCTACCTGAAGGTGTTCGTTGGATTCCTGTTGGGCGAGGGGATTACTGGATTTTAAAACTTGATGAAGATTATCAGACAGTATTAGTCGGAGAGCCGAAGCGAAAATATTTATGGGTGCTTTCACGAACACCAAATCCGAAAAAAGAAGTGATTCATGAATATCTAAATTATGCCAAGTCCCTTGGATATGAGATTAATGATATTATTTACCCTGAACATCGCTAGAAACAGCACTTTATTTTTAAACCATGCGCTTGCATGGTTTTTTATTTCTCATATAGTGGATTAATCAAGTTTTTCTTGAACCACTTTTCTATCTAGAGGTCAAAATGTTTAAGGGAATTGCGTATTCAGTTTTGGCTTCTGTGACCTTTGGTGTTCTTTATTTTTATACCCAATTTTTAGGTGCATTGGATAGTGAGCAAACCTTTGGTTGGCGTATCATTGCGACCTTGCCATTTTTAACTCTATTTATGTGGTTGAGTGGTGATTTGGTTCATATTAAAACTATTTTCCAAAGAGTATTAGCAAAGCCTAGTTTACTCCTCTTGTTAATACTAACCTCGGTTCTAACCTCTGCGCAATTATGGCTATTTTTATGGGGACCGATGCATGGTCGAGGATTGCAGGTTTCGCTTGGTTATTTTCTATTACCTCTTGTACTGGTGCTCGCTGGAAGTGTTTTATATGGAGAAAAACTTTCTAAGTTACAGTGTTTGGCTGTGTTACTCGCAGTGTTTGGTGTAGGACACGAAATGTGGCGTTTGGGGAGTATTGCGTGGGAAACGGCTTTGGTCGCAATAGGTTATGCAGCTTATTTTGTGATTCGAAAAAAATCAATACTGATAATTTGGGTGGATTTTGGTGGGATCTTATATTGATTTTACCTATTGCAATTTATTTGACACAAACAGGTATCACACCTTATTTGAAGTTTTTTGACCATCCAAGTTTAACCTTTATCGTCATGGGCTTAGGCGCATTAAGTGCAATTGGTTTGGGATGTTATCTTTTAGCAAGTCGATACTTACCACTGATTATTTTTGGTTTATTGGGATATTTAGAGCCAGTTTTATTAGCATTAGTGTCTTTGATGTTAGGAGAAAAAATAGGTGCAGAAGAGTGGCTTACTTATATACCGATTTGGTTAGCCGTCTTGGTTTTGGTGATCGAAGGGGCGATCCATCTGTATCAACAAAGACTACGTAAACAACATTTGGAATTGAATTTACAACAATATTCAAAACGGCTCAGTGATAATGAGCAAGATTAATATGAGTCTAGTTTTGAACTAAAGGCCTTTAAGCTTCGCATATAAGTAGTACATTAGGTTAATGGTGAGAAACATTAAAATACGTCCATATTCCTTAGGCAGACAGCCAACCTCACCGTTGCAGTTGAAAAAGGGCTCACCAATCCAAGAAATAGGAAAATAGACAATATTTGTGAGTAGCAGTCCAAATAATCCGATAAAGCCCATAGAGATTTCACAAGCAAGAGGAATGCTAATGAGTAATAACCATATTTTAAAATTCATTTTTACCTTGAGTTAGTTAAGTGTTGTAATGAGTTGAAATATAATTTTTATTATTATATTTCATTAGGTTGGTTTTATTCGATTGGTGATTTTAATTTTTGATCCTACTGTTTGTTGTAGTTATTAGGATCGTGTAAAGGATAACTATATTTATCAGTAGCTTCATCATCCGTATGAGTAAAAATCAACTCAAGCGGGTCATGAAAATGAATATTCACCAAAATTCACAAAAATAATTATAGGTATTTTATGAATTTATAGTCAATTAGTACAAAATCTTAGCTCGTTTAGCAGCTTTTGATTCAATCTTGATGATAATTCTATTACAATAATGGCGTTTTAAAAATTCACGCCCAGTATATATAAATTAGAGGACGTAACTGTGAGCAAAGAAACTATCGTTGCCCTACACGCAGAACACCAAGGTCGTTGGAAAAACCGTGAAGAAATCGCGGAACGTATGATTACATTAATTGGTCAATTGTACCGTGAGAAAAACATCGTGGTTTCTGTTTACGGTCGTTCTTTAATTAACCGTTCAGTAATCCAAATTTTAAAAACTCACCGTCGTACTCGCATGCTTGATGTTGAGCTTTCAGTTGTAAATACGTTCCCTATTTTAGAAGCGTTAATGAAAGTTGAAAACATTGGTTCAGCTGAAGTTGATATCGGCAAACTTGCTGTTGAATACAAGAACCAAGGTGGCGATGTTGATGCATTTGTTGCACAAGCTGTTGCTCCAATCCAAGGTAACTCAACTGCTGCTGAGCCTAAAGATGTTGTTCTTTACGGTTTTGGTCGTATCGGTCGTATCTTAGCGCGCTTAATCATCAGCCAATCTGGTTTGGGTCGTGGTTTAAGCCTTAAAGCAATCGTTGTGCGTAAATCATCTGATGGTGACTTAGCTAAGCGTGCTTCGTTATTACGTCGTGACTCTATTCACGGTACTTTTGACGGTACGATTTCTGTTGATGAAGAAAATGAAGCAATCATCGCAAATGGTCAATTCATTAAAGTAATTTATGCTTCTAGCCCAAGCGAAGTAGATTACACAGCATATGGTATTGATAAAGCACTTCTTATCGACAACACAGGTAAATGGCGTGATGTTGATGGTTTAACTCAGCATTTACAATGTGCTGGCGTTGCTCGCGTTGTGTTGACTGCACCTGGTAAGGGTGACATGAAGAACGTTGTATTTGGTGTGAACCAAGCTGACATCTTAGATGAAGACAAGATCATCTCTGCTGCAAGCTGTACAACAAATGCAATTACACCTGTATTAAAAGTTTTAGATGACAAATACAAAGTGTTAAATGGTCATGTTGAAACAGTTCATTCATTTACAAATGACCAGAACTTAATCGACAACTACCACAAAGCAGATCGCCGTGGTCGTGCTGCAACATTGAACATGGTTATTACTGAAACTGGTGCTGCAAAAGCAGTTGCAAAAGCATTACCAGCACTTAAAGGTAAGTTAACTGGTAACTCAGTACGTGTTCCAACACCAAACGTTTCTCTTGCAATTTTGAACTTAACTTTAGACAAAGAAGTTGATCGTGAAGAAGTGAACGAATACATTCGTCAAATTTCGATTAACTCTAAGTTACAAGGTCAAATTGGTTATACCAATTCAACAGAAGTTGTATCGAGCGACTTTATCGGTTCTCGTACAGCGGGTGTATTTGATGCACAAGCAACAATCACTTCTGGTAACCGTTTAACTGCTTATGTTTGGTACGATAACGAAGTTGGTTATAGCTGCCAAGTATTACGTATCGCTGAACAAATGTGTGGCGTAAGCTATGCGAAAGTTCCTGCTGAAACAAATGCATAATATTTGTTAGCAAAGCTATACAATAAAAGCCCAGTTTAAACTGGGCTTTTTTATTGACTGTACAGAATCTATGCAGATTAAAACATAAAAATCGATGAGAATAACCACAAAGGGAAATGATTTGTTAGGAATACTTCATTGTTGCAGTTTAAACGTGTGCTGGCGATTTTTGGCCTAATTATTGTTGCTAACCTGTGTGGTGTTTATATTGCCATGTGGGTATTTAAACATTTTAATATTTATATCCCACTCAAAAATCAAGATGTTGCGATTGATTTACAAGAGCCATTACAAGTTCGTGTAAAAGTGAAAGATGCATTAAATGTCGATGTGGATGGCCGCGTGGATGCAAAAATTCCAATAGATGAGCAACTGAATGTTCCGTTGACACAAGCATTAACACCACGGGTGTATTTTGATAATTTGGTGCCGATCAGCACCACAATTCCTGTCAATGAAACGATTAAGGTTAATCAAAGTCTGCCAATCGATACAAAAGTCCAAGTTAAAATTTTAGGTAAAGATGTCACTTTACCCTTGAAAGGGTCTATTCCTTTGCAACTGGATGTGCCGATTAATATCCAAGTTCCTTTAAATCAAAAAGTTCATTTAAAATTTGATGCGCCAGTTCGTACTGTTTTAAAAGAAAACTTAAATATCCCATTAAAAGCACAACTTAATGCCAATATTCCTATTCAAGGCAAATTAAATGTACCTATTACATCTGAGCTAAATGCATCGGTTGACGTAAAAAATACGCTTCCAGTTAAAATTGCTGAAGGGGAGTTGAAAATTCCACTTTCAACGATGTATTTGGATCGTGTTAAAACTCAACCTGTAGATGAGCCTGCAAAACCACGTGACGTAAAAATAGGTGAATAATGGATATCACCAAATCAATTAAAAGCTTTGTGATCAGTTTTGTCATACTCACAACGTTAGTTGCGATCTTGTTTTGGTTGTATTTGAATATACAAGCATCTTTGATTGTTTCTGCACAACAGGCGGATATCCGCCTGCCTGAATCATTGGCTACACAAATTCAGGTGGGTGATCATTTACGAGTAAAATCACAGGGTCAACTCAATACAACCTTGGATATTGATCGAACTCTACAACTTCCTTTGAAAGGTAAATATTTAGCGGATTTAAGTTTTGAAGTAGAAACACCAATTACTGTAAATATTAACTATGAAACGATGCTCAAAGTTGATCAGGTCATGCCTGTTGAAACGAGTACTGACTTAATTTACCAAAATAAATTATTACCGAAATTTCCATTAAAACTAGATGTACCCGTAAAGCTCGACATTCCATTTCAATTGAAGCGGACGTATACCGTTCCTGTAAAAATCGTATTTAGTGGCCCTGTTCATTTTGGTTTTGATGAATCAGTAAATTTACCTGTGAAACATCAGTTTAAACCGAGCTTTTATATGAATGATGCGGTGAATATGAGTAATATCTCATCTTTTAATGCCACGATGTTTAACTCAGTTCAGCAAACTAAAGCAAATTTAGATATGCAGATGGAGTTGCCATTGAAGAATGTGAAACCTTAATAGAAATAAAAATCTTTTTTAATGTTTGATACGTATTTGCTGATTATTCTATTCGAGAAATTTATTAAAATGTGGCAAAATAGTCCGCTTTTAAGATTTCAGAGGATTGGCACATGCGCTTTGTTGATGAAGCAGTCATAACCGTAGAGGCTGGCGACGGTGGCAATGGCGTAGCCAGTTTTCGCCGTGAAAAATTTGTCCCTTTTGGTGGTCCAGATGGTGGTGATGGTGGACGTGGCGGAAGTATTTATATTCAAGCCGATGATGACACTAGCACGCTCGTAGACTACCGATATACGCGTCGATTCCGCGCTGAACGTGGTAAAAATGGTTCAGGTGCGAATTGTTCTGGTCGTGGCGGTGAAGATGTCATTTTAAAAGTACCTGTAGGTACGACCATTGTTGATACAGAATCAGGCGATATTATTGGTGACTTGGTTGCTGATGGTCAACGTGTGAAAGTTGCTAATGGTGGTGATGGTGGTTTAGGAAACACACACTTTAAATCATCGACTAACCGTGCTCCACGTAAATGTACCCATGGTATCAAAGGTGAATACCGTGAAGTACGTTTAGAACTTAAAGTACTTGCTGATGTCGGCTTACTCGGTATGCCAAATGCGGGTAAATCAACATTTATTCGTGCAGTCAGTGCGGCAAAACCGAAAGTTGCTGATTATCCATTTACGACAATGGTGCCAAACTTAGGTGTGGTCGATGCTGATCGCCATCGCTCATTTGTAATGGCTGATATTCCAGGCTTGATCGAAGGTGCAGCAGAAGGAGCAGGCTTGGGTATTCGCTTCCTGAAGCATTTGGCCCGTACACGTATTCTTTTGCATATTGTTGATGTTCAACCAATTGACGGTTCTGACCCAGCACACAATGCAAGAGCAATTTTAGGTGAGTTATTAAAATTCTCTCCGACATTGGCAAAACTTCCTGTGGTTCTTGTATTAAATAAGCTTGATCAAATTCCTGAAGAGTCAAGAGAAGAGTGGTGTCAGCACATTCTTGATGAGTTGCAATGGACTGGTCCAGTATTCAAAACTTCTGGTCTTATGTCAGAAGGAACCAAGGATGTGGTTTATTACTTAATGGATCAAATCGAACAACAACGTGAACGCGAAGTTGAAGATCCAGAGTACGCAGCAGAAATTAAAGCATTCCGTGAGCAGCTTGAAGCTGAGACACGTGAACAAACCATCGCAGCAAAAGAAGCATATCGTGCAATGCGTAAAGCTCAGCGTGAAGCTGACTTTGACGATGATGAAGACTTTGATGACGATGAAGATGATGGCGGCGTAGAAAGCATCTACGTTCGTGACTAGTAAACCGAGGAAAAAATGATAGAAGTGGTCGATGGGCAACGTCAGCTCAATGCGTGTAAACGGATCGTTGTTAAAATCGGATCATCTTTACTTACTGCAAATGGGCAAGGTTTAGATCTAAATGCAATTTCGCATTGGGCGAAACAAATTGCTGATCTACACAATGCTGGACATGAGATTATTTTAGTGTCTTCAGGCGCAGTAGCAGAAGGGATGGTACGCATGAAGCTTGCGAGTCGACCCACCGATCTACCCAGTTTGCAAGCTTGTGCAGCCATCGGACAGATGGGTTTGATTCATACTTGGTCTAGTGTATTAGAGCAGCATGGTATTCAAACAGCACAAGTCTTATTGACGCACGATGATCTTGCTGATCGTCGTCGTTATCTGAACTCATGTGATGCCTTACAAAATTTGATTGACTGGCGTGTTATTCCAGTCATCAATGAAAATGATACTGTTTCTACAGATGAAATTCGATTTGGTGATAATGATACGTTAGCAGCTATGGTTGCGGGTCAAGTTCATGCAGAGCTGTTGATTATTTTAACTGATCAACAAGGTATGTTTGATTCTGATCCAAGAAGTAATCCAAATGCGAAGTTGTTCTCCGCTGTTCGTGCCTTAGATGACACTCTGTTTGAAATGGCGGGTGGTGGCGGTGTGCTTGGTCGTGGCGGTATGGTAACCAAAGTCCGTGCTGCACGATTGGCTGCAAAGTCTGGCTGTCCGACGCTAATCGCAAGCGGTGAAAGTGATAATGTTTTAGCTCGTTTAATGGCGGGTGAAATGTTAGGCACTTTATTCACCACGGATAATGATCGTGTTACAGCGCATCAGCAATGGTTGGCAGCACATCTACAAACTGCTGGTCGTTTAGTGATTGACGATGGGGCAGTTGAGGCAATTAAGCTCAAACATCGTAGTTTATTGCCTGTCGGTGTGAAAGACATTCAAGGGCATTTTGCGCGTGGTGACGTGGTTGAATGTATTGATCAGCGTGGCAGTCGTGTCGCTGTTGGTCGAGTTAATTTTAGTTCAACTTCAGCCGAGCGAATCAAAGGTTTATCTTCTGAAAAAGTCTATCAAGTTTTAGGTGAAGCACGTTCTTTAGAAATGATCCACCGCGATCATATGGCAATTTATTAGGTTGCTGAAAAGAAAAAAGCTCGCATTCAGCGAGCTTTTTTTATATTTCACTCATGTTTTCGCAAATCTTGAGTGCCTGTGGTTTTAATTTTGGTAAAGCTTTTTCTTCGCCTACCATATATGGATAATCTGCAATCGATAACATTTCTAAATCTTCTTCGCTATTGCCATAGGCATAGATAAATTGATAACCAGATAGTTGATATTGCTGCATAATTCGAAACTTTTTTTGTTCACAGCTACAATCTTCTGATCGATAAGAACCTGTTAGTAGTCCATTTTTATACTCTGTTTCAGTGCAAATTAATTCAATATTTAAATACTTGCAGATATAAGTTAAATACAGATCAATTGAGGCTGAAACTAGCACAACTTGATCCCCACGTTGTTGGTGGAGTTTTAGCTGATGCAGCAAATCAGGATCAAGTTTTTTAATTAATTTTTGCGCATATTCTTGGGCTAGTTTATCCACAAAATCTAAAGGTATATCTTTAAACATGCTTTGATATAAACGTGGTCTCATCGCATGTGCTGGATATAGCTTTAAATAATAGGCTTGAATCCAAGGCAGGATTTTCAGCCCATTTTTTACAATATGACGTTTTGAAAGGGTATAGAAAATAAACCCAGTAAAGCTGTCTTTGGGATAAAGTGTTCCATCGAAATCAAATAAAGCAAGATTTATAGTTTTATTCGTTTCGCTCTTTGCATGCATGATTCATATCTTCCATTTACACGGCTAGCAAACCAATTTGTATTGTAGTCACGGCTTAATTTAGGCCCAGAAATGACGACTTGCGGCATCACCGCATACATTGGTTCTTTATTGGTTTTATTCTGATAAAGTTTTTGTAGAGCTAAATAAGTTTGCGTATCTTCAAATTTCTTTTCCTTTTCTTTTTTCAAGTCAGAGCGAATTTGTCTTGGTGTAACGAGCACGTTGTTTTGTGCAAATGCAGCGATTAGCTCTTTTTCAGTTTGGCTTTGTGTTGCTTTGATACCGCCGTCTTTGTTGTACAGTAATAAGTCACCATCCAAACTAATTTCAGTATCCGTGAGTGCATTTAACATAGACTGAAACGCAGCATTACGGCTGGAATACATGCCTGAGTTATAATCAGCAAAACGATAGATTGCTTTGTCGTAATCTGCTGGGTATTCCATCAGGCGATGAATACCATAATATAAGCCGCCATATTGGGTATAAAGATCATTACGCAATTCAGCAATGTTTCCACTTTGGCGTTTATGTTCTTTTGCGTAGTTAATATGGACTTGCATAGAACCCAGAGTGGTAATTGGATTCATCTTTTCGCCGATGTCTTGACCAACCAGCTTAGCTGCACCTGTGAGTGCACTCACATGATAGTGCTGAGACATGTAGTCAAAAATTTCACGATAAAGTAGATCAAGTTCGCGCTCAGTTTTTACTTTACGCATTTGGCTCATGTAATTATTTTCTGGTGTTGGTTGGTTTTTGAGAACATCTTCAAAATAACCAGCAACAGTTCCCCCAATCATTTCACCTAATTTTGCTTCAAACTTTTCATTTAAGCGTGTGTTGATCTCTTGAACAGCTTTTTCACCTAAACCTGGAACTGTTGGATCAGCAACAAAGTTCGACTCTTGGTCAACCACAGCAACAATACTGCATACATTTTGTTTGGTTTTTGGAATTTTTAGTTGTTCCATAATGTCGAAGATGTCCTGTGACCAAGACTGACGACCATGAACGCGAGGTGGAATGACTTTCTGAATTTGTTCAGCTTCCATTTCAGGTTCTTTATTATTTGACCACCATGAACTATCTCCACAAGCCACTAAACTGATACAAGCAGTAAGCATGCTAAGTGTTTTGATGAATGGACGAGCAGAAGAGGGTTTGTTCATAATCTGGACAGCACCGCATAAAAAGATGAGCTGAATGGGCGAATGAAGTATACTATGTTGATCAGAATTTGTAAGAAAATATATGTATATTGGTTCATATCAACTGTCAAATAATTTGATTGTTGCTCCAATGGCAGGTGTTACTGACCGTCCATTTCGCTCGTTATGTAAATACTTTGGTGCTGGTCATGCGGTTAGTGAAATGATGACTGCGGACAAAACCTTGCGTATGAGTAAAAAGAGCCTATATCGGGCAAATTTTGATGGTGAACTTGCACCTATATCAGCACAAATAGCGGGTTCTGATCCTGAACAACTTGCTGAAGCCGCACGTTATCAAGTTGCAAATGGTGCCCAAATTGTTGATATCAATATGGGATGTCCTGCCAAGAAAGTTTGTAATAAGCTTGCAGGATCTGCGTTGTTACAAGATGAAGATTTAGTCGCTCGAATTTTAGATACGGTTGTTGCTGCTGTTGATGTCCCTGTAACGTTAAAAACGCGGTTAGGTTTTTTAAACGGACATGAAAATATTCTACGAGTCGCAAAGCGTGCAGAACAGGCAGGTATTGCCGCATTAGCTTTGCATGGTCGTACTCGTGAAGACATGTATTTAAATACCGCGCGTTACGAGTTAATCAAACAAGTTAAAGAAACGATTCATATTCCTTTAATTGCGAATGGCGATATTGATAGTCCTGAAAAAGCTAAATATGTTTTAGATTACACGGGTGCAGATGCCATTATGATTGGGCGTGCAGCACAAGGACGACCTTGGATTTTCCGAGAAATTGCACATTATTTGAAAACAGGTGAGCATTTGGCTGCACCAGATATTGCTGAAGTGAAAGATGTTTTGTTAGGCCATTTGGCTGAGTTATATCAGTTTTATGGTGAATATTCAGGATGTCGTATTGCACGTAAACATATTGCTTGGTACACCAAGGGCTTGCGTTCTAGCAATGAGTTTCGCCAAAGTATGTATAAAGTTGAGAGCACAGTCGATCAGGCTAAAGTTGTTGAGGCTTACTTTGATCAGTTGCTTGATCAAGGTCAACGTATGAGTGATGTACAAGTTGAGCAAGTTAACTTATTAGAAATTAAATAATCTATTTTTATTTATCATTAAAAAAGCCTGCAATTTTGATTGCAGGCTTTTTTCTTACTCTAAGTGAGAGGTAATTTTCTGCAAAATTTGCAGGATCACATCAAACTCACTTTGGAGTGGGGTACTTTTCCGTGTTACCAATGCCAATGTACGGCTTGGCGCATCTTCAATCGATTTCACAGCAATATCTTCATTGAAATGAATCATACTGTTTTTTAGTGCAATTTCTGGAAGTAGGGTAAAGCCTAAATCAGAAGACACCATTTCAACGAGTGTTGGAAGCGAACTTGCTTTCAAGCGGTGATCATTTTTACGTTCGCCAACAGGACATGCACTTAACGCGTGATCACGTAAACAATGACCTTCTTCAAGTAACATCAAACGCGTTAAATCAAGATCATCGAGTGAGTTTGCATTTGCTGCATTCGTGTCTTTTTTATTGTAAACAAGAAATAAATGTTCTTTGGCAATTTCTTCAACTTTCAAACTACGTGTATCAAAAGGAAGCGCAAGAACGATCATATCTAAATTACCGTGTTCAAGCTTTTCTACAATCTTTTCACTTTGTGCTTCATGTAGATGTAATTGAATTTTAGGTAACTGTTGATGAACTTCATCAAGAAGCTGAGTCAGAATAAATGGTGCAATCGTTGGAATAATCCCAAGATGCAAATCACCTGTGAGAGGTTCGCTCATCTCTCGACTCAAACGCATTAAGTCTTGAGCATCCGCAAGTAATACGCGTGCTCGAGCTACAACTTGCTCACCGAGTGGGGTTAAGCGGACGTTTTGACGATCACGTTCAACTAGGACGCCACCTAATAGACGCTCTAACTCCATAATGCCGCCCGATAACGTCGATTGGGTGACAAATGAACGGCGCGCTGCTTCAGTAAAATGTAAAGTTTCTGACAACGTAACTAAATATGATAGCTGTCTTAATGAGGGTAATGCAGCCATAGTGTCCTAGTGTGATGATCTAAAATGATGAGCAAACAAACCGCTAAGTTGTGGAATGAAATGAGCAGGAATATCATGCCCCATTCCTTGAATTAATTCAAACTTAGCACCAGAAATCGCTTTTGCAACCGCTTTCCCGTGACTCGGCGGTAATAATCGGTCTTTAGAGCCATGTACCACCAAGGTCGGTTGAATAATATTCTTGTTCAATGGTAATAATGAACCTGTACATAATATTGCTAAAAACTGTTGAAGTACACCCGCTGGATAAAAACTACGGCGATATAATTTGCGAATAGTTTGAATTGCTTCTACTTGGTTCACATAACCAGGAGAGCCAATGATGTGAAATACTTTTAAACTATGATTTACAATTGAATCTTCATCATGCGCTTCAGGCTTACCCAATAAGCTAAATAACTGCTTAGGAAACGGAGGAGGGAGTAAGGGTTGGTTATTGCTTGTAAATAACAGACCTATTTTTTCTACTTTTTCTGGATATTTTGCAGCAACGATTTGAGAAATCATCCCACCCATTGAAGCACCTAGAATATAGGTTTTTTCTAGGCCAAGCTGATCGATTAACATAGCAACATCATCTGCCATGTCATACAGTGTATAAGGTGCTCCCTCATTCGCAAGACCAAACATAAAGCGACTCATTAATTTCATGGTATTGAGCCTTTGACCTTTATGGCGAACTTTTGAAGATAAGCCGATATCACGGTTATCAAAGCGAATAACGCGAAAACCTTGATCAATTAACGATTTACAAAAGAAATCTGGCCAAAACAGCATCTGAGCACCTAAACCCATAATCAATAAGATTGTTGGATGTTCAGGATTTCCACCCATTTCTACATGTAATTCAATGCCATTACCCAAGGTAACTTTAGTTTCTTGCATAAATGGAGCATATGGTGACACGTTGAATTGTAGGGCACTGTTCATGGCATTCATTCCAAGTTGAATTATTTTTATAAACAATATTTAGAGAGTTTATTGGAAGTCATTTTACAATAAACTCTCGTATTTAAACCTTAAATTTGAGCAGGAATCAAGTCAGGTACAAGTTTGGTCAACGTTAAACGTTGTTTCCCTGCCGTTGCCCCTAACAGAACAAAACCTCTCAATGTGCCAGCAGCATCAGCCGCTTTCGCAATCATACCATCATCAAATTCTTCAGTTTCCCAGTTAACATCTACATCTAACGGTGCTGGTAGAACTGTTAATGGAGCAGCTGGTGTTTTCACTGCGACTGGCATAGCAGGGTAGTGTACAGCGGTACTTTGTCCGCTAAGTGTTTTTGCTAATGCTCGTGCTTGTTGCATGATTGGCATCACAAATGGAAGTAATGTTCCATTGACTTCAGCACAGTCACCAACTGCATAGATATCAGGTTGATTGGTTTCTAATAGCGTATTAGTAATGATGCCACGGCTAGTTTGAATATCTGCTGATTTTGCTAATGCTGTATTTGGTTGTAAACCGATGGCTGAAAGTACGATATCTGCAACTAAAGTTTGACCATTGGCCAATGTTACAGCGTAGTCTTCTCCATCATTAATTTTAGTTACTTTTTCAACTGTTGTAGAAAGGGCAAACTTAATACCTGCTTGCTCTAAGTTGGTTTGAAATGCTTCTGCAACGTGATTTGGTAATAAACGACCTAATGGTTGTGGCGCTAGATCAATGACAGTCACATCATAGTCACTATGCAATAAATCATTGGCAAATTCACAACCAATTAAACCAGCACCTAAAATAACAACGCGTTTATCTTTACGTTTTGCAAGATTTTCTCGGAAAGCACGATAGTCAATCAATGAGTTCACAACATGAATATCATCACTGCCATCACCCGCAATAGCAAGACGAATTGGGTTAGCACCTACAGCCAAAACAAGTTTTGAATAGGGTTGAGTGATTGTCTCACCATTTTTTTCTAATATTAGTTCATGGCTTTCAGCTTTGATTTCTTTTACCCACGTTTCTGCTTCGATACGCATATTTAACTGGGTTGCCATTTTTGCTGAGTCACCTAAAGCAATTTGTTCAGGCGCTTTATTTCCGGCAAAAGCATTGGATAATGTTGGTTTTGCATAATTTACCGCATCATCCGCACAGATCATAACAAGTTCTTGTTCAGGGCTGAGTTTGCGAAATTCTCTTGCAACGGTATAACCAGCCATACCTGATCCGATAATGACGATAGGATGCATGATATTCTCCAATATTTTTCCATTAATAAAACAAATGATAAGAAAAAAGACCATGATCATTATCATGGCCTTTTAGAATGATTTAGATTTCGACCATTTCAAAATCAGCTTTTGAAACGCCGCAATCTGGGCAAGTCCAATCATCAGGGATATCTTCCCATTTAGTACCTGCTGCAATGCCGTCTTGTGGCCAACCTTCTGCTTCGTCGTAAATCCACCCACAAACGATACATTGATATTTTTTCATGTGACTCTCCAAACTGATAGGTATGCTCAAGTTGCCTTTCAGTAAAACTATTCCATAATGTCGTTATGATCGCAGCAATAGAACTAACTTGTGTTGATCAGGAGTTAGATTTTTACGCAGAACGACATTTAAGTAAAGCAAATGCAAGAGTTTAATCATTTATGTAAAAAGTGATATGGCAATTTCAGCTGAAACTCTTGTTATTTGAGCAATTACTCTAATTTTTTGTAAAATAATTTTTGTTATATCTTAAAAAAATCAGTAAACGTATAGATATAGTATGAATAAAAAATAAACACTTGAAACTGTATTATCATGGGTAACTAGAATAATTAAGGAGTGTAATACATGGAAACTTTATCTTTTAATATAAAAATTTATGCCTCTAGACAGAAAGTTTGGGATGTTTTATGGACACCTGAAAGTTATCAAACTTGGACAAAATTTTTTGCTTGTAACTCGACGATGAAAACTGACTGGAAAGAAGGTGGAATAACTTATTTCTATAGTGGAGAAGGTGATGGGATGATTTCGACAATAGAAAGCTTAAATGAACCACAAGAAGTGATATTCAAACATTTGGGAATGATCAAAGACGGTAAAGAAGACCTTGAAAGCGATGAGGTTAAAGTTTGGTCAGGAGCTTTGGAAAAGTATTTATTATTCGATTTGGATGGTATTACACAACTTCATGTTGAAGTTGATATACAGCCTGAATATGCAGAATTTATAAATAAAGGCTTTGATCAAGGGCTTGCCATGGTTAAGCATTTGGCTGAAAAATAATAAAGAGTCTGTTAATTTTTGATGGAGTAAAACGAGCCTATCACGCTTGGGAATTGATAATGATTTGTTTTTTTCTCAATTGTCTAGCTGAAACGATACGAAAATCGGTTGTTATCTGCTATCCTATGCGACTTCATTTTTACTTAGCTCGAGGCAGAGATGACGCAACAAAACGCTCAATCGACTTCTGAACAAACTCTTTCCGAAAACGATTTAATCGCACAGCGTCATGCCAAATTAAAGCAAATCCAAGAGACTGCCAAACAAAACGGCAAGAGTCCTTGGCCAAATACATTTAAGCGTGAGCATTATACTGCTGACCTACAAGAACAATTTAAAGATCAAGACAAAGCACAAATCGAAGGTGCTGAAAAAGTTTATGTAAAAGTTGCTGGTCGTGTCATGTTAAACCGCGGGTCATTTATTGTGATCCAAGATATGACAGGTCGTATTCAACTTTATGTAGACCGTAAAGGTTTACCAGTAGATGTTTTAGAAACGATCAAAAGTTTAGACCTTGGTGATATTATTGCTGCTGAGGGTTATATTGGCCGTTCAGGTAAAGGTGACTTATATGTTCACCTTGAAGGCTTTGAACTTTTGACAAAGTCTCTACGTCCTTTACCAGATAAGTTTCATGGTTTAACGGATACTGAAGCGAAGTACCGTAAACGTTATTTAGATTTAATCGTAAACGAAGAAACAAGAAAGACATTTGAAATTCGTGCCCAAGTGGTTGCAGGGATTCGTGCATTTTTAAGTAATGAACGTTTCATGGAAGTTGAAACGCCCATGATGCATGTGATTCCTGGTGGTGCTTCCGCAAAACCATTTGTAACGCATCACAATGCACTAGATATGGAGCTTTACTTACGTATTGCACCTGAGCTTTATTTGAAGCGTTTAGTGGTTGGTGGTTTTGAGCGTGTTTTTGAAATTAACCGTAATTTCCGTAATGAAGGTGTTTCAACACGTCATAACCCTGAATTCACAATGATTGAATTCTACCAAGCGTATGCTGATTATAAAGATTTGATGGCATTGACTGAAAATATGCTTGAGAAACTTGCTGTAGATATCTTAGGTTCAACAGATGTACCTTATGGTGATGAAGTTTATAGCTTCAAAGGTCCATTCAAGAAAATCTCAATGTTTGATGCGATTCTTGAACATAACCCTGACTTCACACCTGAAAATGTAAATGATCGTGAGTTCTTAGCTAAGTTTACTCAAGACGTATTAAAAGAGCAGGTTAAGCCGGGCTTTGGTTTAGGTAAATTACAAACGATCGTGTTTGAAGAAACAGTTGAGACGAAACTTCGTCAACCAACATTCATTACTGAATACCCTGCTGAAACTTCACCACTTGCACGTCGTAATGATGATAATCCGCATATTACGGATCGTTTTGAATTCTTCATTGGTGGCCGTGAGTTGGCAAATGGCTTCTCGGAATTAAATGATCCAATTGATCAAGCTGAACGATTCCAAGCTCAAGTCGCAGAAAAAGATGCAGGTGACGATGAAGCAATGCATTATGATGCTGACTTTATTGAAGCACTTGAATATGGTTTACCACCAACGGCGGGTGAGGGTATTGGTATTGATCGTTTAGTGATGCTTTTTGCCAATGCACCAAGTATTCGTGATGTATTGTTATTCCCTCATATGCGTCGTAAAGACTAATTTGCCGTTGTTTAATGTTGAAAAAGCCACTTTTTAGAAGTGGCTTTTTTGTTTCTTAGGTTAAGAAATGTAATTGTTTGGTTTGAGGATTGAAATTCATGCCCAAAAAAACGATTATGTGCTCATAAATAAACTTGAGAACAGTTTGGATATGTTTCTAAAAAAATCGCTTTGCATCGCATTATTTGCTTCTTTTTCATCGACGATATTTGCGCAAGGTTTAGTGCTCAATGATGAAAATTTACGTACCGATTTAAACTGGTTAAATCAACAAGGTGTGATTCAAATCAGTACTTCGACTTGGCCTTTAAGTGGTGATGAAATCCAAAGAGCATTGTCTCAAGCACAAGTGAGCAATAACACGCAACAAAAGGTTGTGAATTCAGTGCTCAATACCTTGCAAGCGGATAACGCAACTGTGAAAGTAGGGTTACATGCTGGAACTGATCTAAAAACAGTACCTCAAGCATTTGGCGATAATCAAAAATCTCAATACCAAGCAGCAGTTGAATTCAATGCGGGTGGTGAGAATTGGGATGCTAAGATTCGTGTCAATGGTGAAAAAGATCCATTGGTTGACAATGGGCATGATGTCAATGTTGAAGGTTCATATATCGCTGGAAAACTTTGGAATCAGTGGGTTGTTGCTGGTCAAATCCCAACTTACTGGGGTCCTGGGCATGATGGTAGCTTGATTCGTGGTGATGCAAGTCGTCCTGTTTATGGTGTGACAGTTCAGCGTGCTGTACAAAATGCCTTTGAAACAAAGTGGTTGTCTTGGATTGGACCATGGCAGTACCAAGCATTTGCTGGTCAATTAGATGACTACAAAGCTGTTCCAGATACAAAGTTAATAGGTTTACGTTTAACAGCACGTCCGTTCCCAGCATTAGAGTTAGGTGCTTCTCGTGCAATTCAATGGGGTGGTGAGGGGCGTCCTGAAAGCTTAAGCTCGTTATGGGATGCATTTACGGGTACTAAGGATAACGGTGGTACAGGTAAAGCTGATCCATCAAATCAAATTGCAGGATTTGATGGTCGATTATTCTTACAGCCTTTATTTGATGTTCCTGTAAGTTTATATACTCAATTTGTAGGTGAAGATGAAGCAGGTGGATTACCTGCTAAATATATGTATCTTGGTGGTGCAGATTTTTCTTCTAGCTATAAAAATATGCCATATCAACTTTATGCTGAGTGGGCTGATACACGTACTAACGGAAAAGCTCAAGGGATTTCGTATAGCCATACCACTTATAAAGATGGTTATTATCAGCATGGTTTCCCGTTAGGACATGCGATGGGTGGTGATGGTCAGATGTATTCTGTTGGTGGTGATATTCGTTTTGATGTAATGAATCGTCTTAGCGGAAGAGTGATGTATGCAAAAGTAAGTCAGACTCAACGAGTTGAAGATAATAATGCTGCATTCCCACAAGCAGATACGATTAAAGGTTTGGATGTTACGTGGACACATTATTTAAAACCTACGATTCCATTGAAAATTAATGGTTGGGTAAGTGACTCGGATGTAAATGGCAATGATGGCGGTGTTTCTGTCGGTGTTGAAATTCCATTAGAACGTAATATGTTCCGATTCTAAGATATGAATAAAAAAGAAGCCTGAAGGCTTCTTTTTTATTGTCTTAAATCATGTGAAATAAGATGTAAATTTTATCTCATCATAAAGATGCATATCATAATTTTGCATATTTATATGAAAAAACAAGCTAAAGAAGTCCGTCTAAATTATTATAATGAATAACCTTTACTGGATTATTCATTAACTTCTAGTAAGAACCTTGATATCACGAAAAATTGGAGTTGTTATGGCACTCGTTCCTCCACACGGTCTTCCAAGTGGTGGTGTAAGACCACTTATAGATTTTATGGGTAACATGAATAAAGGAGGAAGCCTACATGACTGAAAATAGATTAACTCACCTCAAACAACTTGAGGCGGAAAGTATTCACATCATTCGTGAAGTAGCGGCTGAGTTTGAAAATCCTGTAATGCTTTACTCAATCGGTAAAGATTCTGCGGTTATGTTACATCTTGCATTAAAAGCATTCTATCCAGCAAAACTTCCATTTCCTTTATTGCATGTTGATACAGGTTGGAAGTTCAAAGACATGATTGCATTTCGTGACAACATGGCGAAAACACATGGCTTTGATTTGATCGTACATCAAAATGTTGAAGGTCGCGAAGCGGGTATTAATCCATTTGATCATGGTAGTTCAAAATATACAGATATCATGAAAACACAAGGCTTAAAGCAAGCTTTGGACAAATATCAGTTTGATGCTGCATTTGGTGGTGCGCGTCGTGATGAAGAAAAATCACGTGCTAAAGAACGTGTTTATTCATTCCGTGATAGCAAACACCGTTGGGATCCTAAAAATCAGCGTCCAGAACTTTGGAATCTTTACAACGGTAAAGTAAACAAAGGCGAAAGTATTCGTGTGTTCCCTTTGTCTAACTGGACTGAGTTAGATATTTGGCAGTATATCTATTTAGAAAATATTCAAATTGTTCCTCTTTATTTCTCAGCTGTACGTCCAGTAGTTGAGCGTAGTGGTACGTTGATCATGGTAGATGATGAACGTATGCGTTTGAAAGAGGGTGAAGTTCCACAAATGAAATCAGTACGTTTCCGTACACTTGGTTGCTATCCATTAACAGGTGCAGTTGAGTCTGAAGCGGATACATTGCCTGAAATTATCCAAGAAATGCTTTTAGCAACAAGTTCAGAGCGTCAAGGTCGAATGATTGATCATGATGAGGCTGGCTCAATGGAAAAGAAAAAGCAGGAAGGTTATTTCTAATTTCCTTAAGCGAATCCCTCTTTTAAAAGAGGGAGTTAGGGAGATGAAAACCGATTTCTAAAGAATATGTGGAGTTTTGAGCAATGTCTCATCAATCAGATCTTATTAGCCAAGACATCTTGGCGTATTTAAACCAGCATGAAAATAAAGACTTATTGCGCTTTTTAACATGCGGTAATGTAGATGATGGTAAAAGTACTTTAATTGGTCGTCTTCTTTATGATTCTAAACTGATTTATGAAGATCAGTTGCAAGCGGTTACCCGCGACAGTAAGAAGGTCGGTACCACTGGTGATGCACCTGACCTTGCTTTACTTGTAGATGGTTTACAAGCTGAACGTGAGCAAGGTATTACCATTGATGTTGCTTATCGTTATTTCTCAACTGAAAAACGTAAGTTCATTATTGCTGATACACCAGGGCATGAGCAGTACACGCGTAACATGGCAACAGGCGCATCGACTGCTGATCTTGCGATTATCTTGATTGACGCGCGTTATGGTGTCCAAACACAAACACGTCGTCATTCATTTATTGCAAGCTTGTTAGGTATTAAAAATATCGTTGTTGCGATCAATAAAATGGATTTGGTCGAGTTCTCAGAAGCGCGTTTCAATGAAATTCAAGTTGAATATGATGCATTTGTGAATCAACTTGGCGATCGTCGTCCTGAAAATATTTTATTTGTTCCAATTTCTGCACTGAATGGTGATAACGTCGTTAATCCATCAGCAAGTACGCCGTGGTACAAGGGTGAAACCTTGATGAGCATTCTTGAATCAGTGGAAATTAAGCGTGAATCGAACAAACAGGAATTCCGTTTCCCTGTTCAATATGTGAACCGTCCTAACCTTGATTTCCGTGGTTTTGCTGGAACAATTGCACTAGGCGAAATTCGTGTTGGCGATGAAATCGTTGCATTACCATCGGGCAAGAAATCAACAGTAAAAGAAATTGTTACTTTTGATGGAAATCTTGAACAAGCTGCTGCGGGTCAAGCTGTTACCTTAACGCTCAATGATGAAATTGATATTTCTCGCGGCAACGTACTTGTGCGTGCTGGTGAGCAACCTTTGATTTCACGTAGTGTGCGTGCTTCAGTGGTTTGGATGAATGAGCATCCTTTAGTAAAAGGGAAGTTGTACAACGTAAAAATTGGTACGCAAACAGTTCCTGCCAAAGTCACTGCAATTAATTTCCGTGTAAATGTTAATACACTTGAGCATACTCAGGTTGAAGAGCTTGAGCTGAATGCGATTGCTGATGTAGTGGTTGAGTTCGATGCGCCAGTGGTCTTTGACCAATATCAAGACAGTCGTTACACAGGCTCATTTATCTTTATTGATCGTTTAAGTAACGTGACTGTCGGTGCTGGTATGGTTGAAGCAGCAGTAGAATGGACTGCACACAGTAATCCTGTGACTGCGGAAGATCGTGCTGCTCGTTTAGGGCAAAAGCCTGCGGTGATTGGTGTGTCAGCATCGTTGATCGAGAAAGCTCAAGCTTTAGAAAGCTTATTGATTCAACAAGGTGTGGTTGCGATTGCGAAAGCTAATTTAACGGCTGAGCAAATTGCATTGTTACGTGAAACAGGTGTAGTGATTATTACCACAACTGTTGAAGGTACTGATACAGAAATTACGGCTGACACTGTTGAAGAAGCGGCTGAGAAAATGGTGGAATTGGTCCGTCTTTAATTGATTGAGTCAATTGAAAAAACCCGCTTAGGCGGGTTTTTTATTTTTGAATTAGACATTTTAGAATGCATTTTTAGATAATTTAAAAATATATTCTTGAATATCTTTTGGATAGTTGTGGATTAAAGCGATAAGCATTTGTTTATCTCCTTGATACAAAGCGCGTGTTGCCTCTTCATAATTCGGCATATCGCCTAACATTGCAGACATAAAGCGATCAGTGGCTTGTTTTGCCAGCATCTTATTGCTTTCAGAGTTTGGATCATCCAGTTCTTTATCGATCAGTTTGCGAATAATCGCAGAAGCACTGGCACTCTGCTGGTCTAGCCAATCCCAGTGCTTTTTCTGTAAGGTGATTTCTCGAGAAATTACCCCAAGTTTCGGGCGTCCAACTTTTTTAGTTGGTTCAGGTTCAGCATATCGCTCACGAATTTCTTGTTCAGAGCCAGTGTAATCAAAATCAATTTGCCTGCCATTTTGATCATTAAAAATCAAAATATTTTCAGTCGTTTCTTGAAGTTGTTTAATCTTTAAGATGAGTTCCATCATTTCACCACTTGCAAGATAGCGATCACCTGAAAAAGCGGTATAGGTTGTTGAACTATTCATATTTTAAAAATCTAATTTTATACGGGTAAAATAATATTATCAGGGTAAAACTATTTTTGCAAATCCTACTGTAGGATAGACGCCATTCATATTATTTTTTTTATGATGAATAGAGCAAATGAATAGATTGAAAGTTAGTAAGCGAAAGATGCAATTTTAAATTTTTATTCTGCTTTGATAGGGCTTTTATGAGACAATATCCTTTCATATTTTTTGTATTTGGACTCCCATGACTGATTATTCTCCAGAATCTTTAAGCGATATCGAAGTTTTAGACATTTTACAGTCTATGAAAAAAGATGTGCTTGATAGTGAAGCAAAAGAGATAATTCGTAATGGTGGGAAAGCTGGGCGTCAAGAATCACACAAACAAGCTTTAGTAGCGCTAAATACAAGTTTCGAAGAGAAATTTGTTGAAGCTGTGACCCTTGCTTTGGGGTTAAATGCGGGGCAGGCGAAAAAAATACGTTATAAGAAAGATCGTGTTCGTATCTTGAAAGTACGTGGTATTGATTATCTTGCGATTGATGGTGCGGAAACGGCACAAGTGTTGTCTCAAATTGCACAGGCAATTACGCGTGAAGATGCAATTGTGACAGAAGGCTTACACAATATTTTTCCATTTTGGAAAGAAGGCTGGCCGATGGTACAATTTGATAATGCCTATAAAATTTTGGCTGAAGACATTTCGATCCACTATCAAGCAACCTTAGATCAGCTCATTGCTTTATATGGTGGAAATTAATTTCTATTCAAGTTTAGAATGAAGTAAATCAAATCATTAAAATAACAAGGATGTTGGCTTTATGAATCAACAATTAGAATTACCGCAAGAGGCGTTACAGGCATTGCGATCTGGGCAGTTGATTGAGGCAATAAAAATAACTCGTGAAAAAACAGGACTTGGTTTAAAAGAGTCAAAAGATTTAGTTGATCAATATTTAAATGATCATCCTAATGAACAATCACATTTACAAGAACAGTTGGCACAACGTAGTCGAGGTGGACTTAAGTTCGCTGTGTTTATGTTCTTGTTGATTGCGATTATCGCTTGGATGATATGGAAGTAATAAAAAGCCCAATTTAATTGGGCTTTTTATTTATTCAGATGGGGGTGTTGTTTCGGTTTCTTGACTCGGTAAAATCTGAGTAACAAGCAATTGGTCAATTTTATAATGATCAATATCGACAACCTCAAATTTAAAGCCCGCATATTCTACAGCATCTGCTGGACGGGGAATTTTGCGAAGACGATACATGATAAAACCTGCGATGGTTTCATAGTTTTCATTTTCAGGGAATTCTTCGATTTCTAAAACATGTTTTACATCTTCGATAGGTGTACTACCATCAATTAGCCATGAATGATTATCACGTTTAATGATCTGTTGCTCTTCATCCATTGGTGTGACCCAGTCACCCATCACGGTAATCATGATGTCACTCAGCGTAATTACACCGACAACTAAAGCGTATTCATTGATAACAACAGCGAATTTCTCTTTAGTTGAACGGAAACGATCCAGTAACTCGGATAAAGTCAACGTATCTGGAATAATCAGAACATTGCGAATCGTTGATTCATTTAACTGGGTAAATGATTGATTATTCAAAATACGAACTAAAATATCTTTGGCATCGACATAGCCAATCACTTGATCAATATGTTCGTTACAGACTAAAAACTTTGAATAAGGATATTCGGCAAGCTTTTGACGGATGCTTTCCTCGGGTTCGGTCAAGGTAAAGAACACAACATTTTCGCGTGTTGTCATACTAGATGGAACAGTTCTTTCTTCAAGCTCAAATACATTTTCAATAAAATGATGTTCTTGTTTTTGCAGAACACCAGCTTGAGCACCTGCATCCATCACCGCTGAGATATCATCAAAGGTAATATTATCATCACGAATTGTATTAACTTTAAACAGACGAAATAACAGGTTCGCTATTGCATTAATTCCCCATGCAAGCGGCTTACAAATTTTGATAAAAACTTGAATAGGTTCAATGACACTAATAGCAATTTTTTCAGGGGCGATCATTGCCAAGCGTTTTGGCATGAGATCAGCAAATAAAATGAAGAGTGATGTTACCAATGTAAATGACAGTGCAAAACCAATGGTTTCTAGCCAAGGGCCTGCATAAAACTGTTTGATCATTTCAACGAAAAACGGGCGGAACGCAGCCTCACCGAGGATACCACCCAAGATTGCGACAGCATTTAAACCAATTTGAGATGCCGCAAAAAAATCAGCAGATTGCTCTTGTAGATCTAAAACTTTTTGAGCACGCGTTTCACCAGATTCGGCTAAAATTTTTAATTTAACTTTACGAGCGCCAGCTAATGCAATTTCTGTAAGTGATAAAAAGCCTGCCGCTGAAATCAGCAGAATAATTACTATAATATTTTGGAAGAGACTCACACATCACCTGTGGTTCATCATTATTATGAATATGTTGTAACACAAAAAAGTACGGAGGTAACTAAATCCTTACCGCAGTGTAACAATCTATTCGGAAGGGGGTAGAATTTGCTGATATTTCAACAAATTCTAAGGGTTTTTACAATTGGATATTTTAGTATTGTGAAAATTGAGAATTATTTATAAAAAACTCACGATTCTCTTCTTCGATCATTTGTCTTGCAACAAAGAGGATTAATTGTCTTAACCAACGATGTGCAGGATGATGATGTAGCAACGGACACCATGCCATTTTTAATTCAAATTCTGGAATATAAAATGGAGGATCTTTAATCACAAGTTTTGGATTCTGTGTTTGTAAGCGTGCCATTCGGGTAGGTAATGTTGCAATCAAATCAACATTTTGAGCCAACAGCGCTGGCATTTGATAATGCCGTGTAAATACAGAAATTTTACGACGCTGGCCAATACGTTCTAGTGCTTGATCAATCCAACCTAAACCTGCTTGTTTATCTGGATTTACACCAAATCCAACACCCATACCTGTTTTAGAGACCCAAATGTGTTGAGCATCTAAATAGCTTTTCAAATTTAAGTGAGTGACAGCTGGATGCTTGTCATTCAAAATACAACTAAAGCTATCACGCCAAACTAGAACTTGATGAAAACTTTGCGGAATTTCATTAAAGCGGTTAATGGCTAGGTCTACCTTGCCTTGTTCCATGTCGCGATATGACACATCACTTGGAGTGAGGAAGTCGAGTACAACATTAGGTGCTTCCGAGCGCAATGCTTTGACAAGGCGAGGCACTAAGGTAGCTTCGGCATAATCCGAAGTCATGATACGAAACACACGAGTACTGGTATAAGGTCTAAATTCGGTACGTGGTTCCAAAATCATGGAAAGGTCTGACAATGCATCACGAATACGAGGTTGTAATTCAAGTGCACGTTCAGTTGGCGTCATACCTTCTGATGAGCGAATGAGCAGGGGGTCATTAAACAAATTACGCAAGCGGCGTAAGATATTACTCATCGCGGGTTGAGTAACCCCTAATTGTTCTGCTGCGCGTGTGACATTTTTTTCCCGAAGAAGTACATCAAGATAAATTAATAAATTGAGATCAACCCGCTCCAGATTCATAAAAAAAATACCGAAAATAAAATATTTAAATTGTGTTGAATTATGACATATCTCAAGGCATTTGTATAACTTAAATCCTATTAAATAAGCCCTAAAACACCGACCAATAAAGCTATTCCGTTTTGTGCTAACTCGTTTGGTTTTGAATGCACTTAACCGTAATCTGAACAGCAGTAAACAATAAAAATAATGAGTGAGAATATGGCAAAAAGTGTCAATTTAGATCGTTAACATCGATGCTGACAAAAGAATTTACTGTTTAAAATTAATACAGAATCTTTGATGGATGATTCTGTGTTGTGATTTTATTTTTAATAATAATTTATAAGTAACAATATCTTATGGATATTTATTTTTTATATAACATCATCTTTTTATATGTATTTCAAAAAAAATACTGAAAATTACCTTAGGATATTGGATTAATCTCTTGGCAAAGACTAAGCTGTGCAACATATTGATGAAGTGCTTGAAATCTAGCCTATAAAAAAGCATGGTTTTATTGCGATCGTTCGATGCCAATCCTCAAAAGGAATATATCATGTCTACATATTTAACAGCGATTGATGCAATTCGCGAATTAAAAGCAAAATTCGGCAACACTTGGCGCGATATTAGCCCAGAAGATGCTGCTCGTATGCAAATGCAAAACCGTTTCAAAACTGGTTTAGATATTGCTAAATATACAGCTGCGATTATGCGTCGTGATATGGCTGCTTATGATGCTGACTCTAGCAAATATACTCAATCATTAGGTTGCTGGCACGGTTTCATCGCACAACAAAAAATGATTGCGAACAAAAAATACTTCGGTACTACTGAACGTCGTTATATCTACCTTTCAGGTTGGATGGTTGCTGCACTTCGTTCAGAATTTGGTCCACTTCCTGACCAATCTATGCATGAAAAAACTTCTGTTCCTGCATTAATCGAAGAAATCTATACTTTCTTACGTCAAGCTGACGCGAAAGAATTAAACGATTTATTCCGCGCTCTTAAAAAAGCTCAAGAAGCTGGTGATACTGCTAAAGCTGCTGAAATCACTGCTCAAATCGATGGTTTCCAAACTCACGTTGTGCCAATTATTGCTGACATTGACGCTGGTTTCGGTAACGAAGAAGCGACTTACTTACTTGCTAAGAAAATGATCGAAGCTGGTGCTTGTGCGCTTCAAATCGAAAACCAAGTATCTGACGCGAAACAATGTGGTCACCAAGCTGGTAAAGTAACTGTTCCGCACGAAGACTTCATCGCTAAAATCCATGCATTACGTTATGCATTCTTAGAAATGGGTCTTGACGACGGTATTATCGTTGCACGTACTGACTCTGAAGGCGCTGACTTGACTCAAAAAATCCCAGTGGTTAAAGAGCCAGGTGACATCGCTTCTCAATACATCAGCTACTTAGACACAGTTGAAATTGACATTGCTGATGCTCAAGAAGACGAAATCTTGATCAAACGTAATGGTAAATTACACCGTCCTAAGCGTTTAGCTTCTGGTTTATATCAGTTCCGTCCAGACACTCAAATTGACCGTGTTGTACTTGACTGTGTGTCTAGCCTTCAAAATGGTGCTGATCTTCTTTGGATCGAAACTGCAACTCCAAACGTTGAAGAAATCGCTCACATGGTTAACCGTGTACGTGAAACAGTTCCAAATGCTAAGCTAGTTTACAACAACAGCCCATCATTCAACTGGACGTTAAACTTCCGTCAACAAGCTTACGATCGTTGGGTTGCTGAAGGTAAAGATGTTTCTGCTTATGACCGTGCTAAATTAATGAGCGCTGAGTACGACAACACTGAATTAGCTGCTGATGCTGATGAGAAAGTACGTACATTCCAAGCAGATGCTTCTCGTGAAGCGGGTGTGTTCCATCACTTGATCACACTTCCTACTTACCACACTGCTGCTCTTTCTACTCATGAGCTTGCACAAGGTTACTTCGGTTCTGAAGGTATGTTGGCTTATGTTGCTGGCGTACAACGTAAAGAAATCCGCGGTGGTATCGCTTGTGTTAAACACCAAGCAATGGCTGGTTCTGACATCGGTGATGATCACAAAGAAATCTTCTCTGGTGACAACGCTCTTAAAGCGCACGATGATGCTAAAAACACAATGAACCAATTCGCTGCTCACTAAGCTTCGATTGATTCAAAAAGACCCTGCTTATGCAGGGTTTTTTATTGGCTTAGTAGAAATAAAAAAGCTCACCTTTATTTAGGTGAGCTTTCTATTAAACCTTATTCAGCTTCTTTTTTAAGCTCATATTTATCTGCTAAATCACCCGTAATTTCATTTCCTTCCATATCAAGTGCTTTTAAATAACCTTCAGCAACGAAATATTTGCGGTTATCGCCAGTTTTATCTAGCTCGATAATAGATGTGTTGTTCGCATCAAATTGGAAGCTACCTTTACTTTCAAATGCTTTACCGTCACCTTTGCCAAGGTATGTTTCTTTTAACTCATAGGTTTTATCAGCGTTAAGTTCAAGCTCTGTTTCAATACCTTCACAATCTGCACAAGGTAGAACACCTTTATAAGTGCCATTCCAGTCTAAAGAGTTTTCGGCTGTGTGAGTGCTATCAACGGCAACTACTTCACTTGCTGCGGTTAGAGCTTGCTCTTGATTATTTTTGTTGTCTGCTTTGCTACAAGCTACTAAAAATACAGAAGCAATAGAGAGTGCAATAATTGATTTTTTCATTTTGGATTTAACCTATTAAAAATACTTGTGTCCTAAGTTATGAAGTTTAAAAAGAAAAGGGTAGTGAAGGAATGTAAGTATTATTTAACCTTTGGTAAATCGTGAAAAAATCAATATAAATATTTTCTTAATAATGTTCATTGATTTGTAATTTTTTATTGTTAGTTTCAGGTTGTAAGGGTATTCAACATAAACAAACAAAAGCCACGCATTCAATAAAGAAAATAAAGAAGGTAAATTATGAGCATTAATGTTTTAAATCGACTATTTTTAATAGGTGCACTCTGTGGTTATAGCGTATTTAGCCAAGCCAAGGAAATTGCGGTGATCGGTCATGCAGGTGCGCCTTCATTTGCTATTGCAAATACATTGCCTTCATATCAAAGAGCCATTAATGATGGGGCTGATTTCATCGAAACTGATATTGTTCCCACTAAGGACGGAGCACTGATTTCCATACATGAAAATGAGCTAAGTTTAACAACCAATGTGAGCAGTTTTAGCCAATTTGCAAATAGAAAAACCAGTAAGCTCGTTGGTGCAAAGTATTACACAGGTTGGTTTAGTGAGGATTTTACGCTCAGTGAAATCAAAATGTTAAAAGTACATGAACGTGGCCCAAATACACGGCCTGAAAATACAGCTTATGATGACTTATATAACGTACCTACACTGGATGAAGTGATTAATATAGCCGAGCAAAACTATAATAGAACGGGGAAAATCACCGGGATTTATATTGAAATGAAAACTCCTGCGTATTTTACAGCAGTGGGGCTTCCAGTAGAGAGTAAAGTTTTAAATACTCTTGCAAGGTACAAATATACCAGAGACATTGCACCTATTTATATTGAGGCGTTTGATCCAATCAGTTTGAAATTGGTACGTACTAAACTAAATACAACGCATAGCTCACTCAAGAGAGTGAAGTTATTACAATTACTTAATGATTTAGGCCCGCTGTATGATGCTGTAAATCTTGCAAGTTTGCCTGCCTATGCAGTATATGCTGATGTGGTTGGGCCGAACAAGAATGCTATTTTTAGAGACAATTCAACGAAGGCGAGCAACTTTGTCAGTATAGCGCATGGGGTTGGACTTGAAGTGCAGCCGTGGTCATTTGCACCTGAAAATAATAATTTACCTACTGCATTTAGATGTAGCAGCGTACTTTCAGAGAGATGCCCATCGGGATTGAAAAAACAGCTTAAAATGTTTTTTGATGCTGGTATAGATGGTGTGTTTGTAGATGATCCTGCAACAGCAAAAGAGGCGCTAGCTGAATACTAGAGATCTATAAATATTTGAAAATAAAAAGCCACTTAATTTCTTAAGTGGCTTTTTAAAATTTTGGAGCGGGAAACGAGACTCGAACTCGCGACCCCAACCTTGGCAAGGTTATGCTCTACCAACTGAGCTATTCCCGCAATATGGATGTGCATTATAGAGAGTTTCATAAAACTGTCAACTCTCTAATATGCTAAATGCTGAATTAATCAGCACGTCTCCAAATTGTTCCTTGGCGAGTATCTTCTAAAACCACACCTTGGTCTAACAAAGATTGACGAATACCGTCTGCCTTTGCAAAGTCTTTAGCTTTTTTGGCATCAACACGTTGTTGAATGAAATCTTCAATTTCCGTATCAGAAAGTGTGAGTGCCTCTTGACCAATATCTGATTTGAGAAACTCATCTACATCATGCTGAACCAAACCTAGAATGTTAGTCAGTTGGCGTAAAGTTGAATAGAGAGCAGTTGCCTGCTCAGCTTGTTCTTCTTTTACTGCACGATTTAATTCTTTGTTCAATTCAAATAACACAGCCATTGCTTCAGCCGTATTAAAATCATCGCACATTGCGTTATTGAAACGTTCAACAAAACTCTGCTCTAAAGTTTCAACAGTTTTTTGTCCGTACACTTGCTGATAGGCTTTAAATGAATGATAGAAGCGGCTCAATGCAGTTTTTGCTTCTTTTAATGCGACATCAGAAAAGTTCACTGGACTACGGTAATGCGATGAAACAATAAAGTAGCGGATGACTTCAGGATGGAACTTTTCCATCACATCACGAATAGTGAAGAAGTTGCCTAGTGATTTAGACATTTTCTCACCATCTACATTGATGAAACCAACATGCATCCAGTAATTTACATACTGTTCACCAGTCGATGCCTCACTTTGTGCAATTTCATTTTCATGGTGAGGGAACATAAGATCTGAGCCACCGCCATGAATGTCAAAGTGATTACCTAAGCAGCAAGTTGACATCGCAGAACATTCAATATGCCAACCTGGGCGACCATTACCCCAAGGTGAAGCCCAAGCTGGTTCATTTTCTTTTGCATGTTTCCAAAGTACAAAGTCAAAAGGATGTTTCTTTTCTACTTCGACATCAACACGCTCAGATGCACCTGCTTGCATATCGTCAAGTTTACGACCAGATAAGCGACCATATTTATCAAATTTAGTCACTTCAAAATATACATCGCCATTTGTTGCAGGGTATGCAGCGCCTTTATCAACTAAAGTGCTGATCATATTTTGCATTTGATCAATATATTCAGTTGCTTTTGGGGCTTCATCTGGTGCAACACAGCCTAAATTAGCGGCATCTTCATTCATGGCATCAATGAAGCGTGCGGTGAGTTGTTGAATCGTTTCACCGTTTTCATTTGCGCGTGCGATGATTTTGTCATCAATATCTGTGATGTTGCGGATGTAACGTACTTTCCAGCCTTGGCTACGTAAAAATCGAATAATGTAGTCAAATGCAACCATAACGCGAGCATGTCCAATGTGACAGTAATCGTATACGGTCATACCACAGACATAGATATCGATTTGACCTTCTTTACGTGGGACAAATTCAACTTTTTTTCGTTGCTCAGAGTTATATAGAACAAAAGGTTGCATAAGGGTTTTAAACACTCTACAAAATTAGCGTTATATCATAACGTATGCACCATATTTCATAAAGTTATCAGTAAAAAAAGATGTGAGTAATCGTTGTCTATGAATAATTTCACCTTTCTAATGATGCTCAATGTTCGTCCATTTTCTACGAAATCTTATACATTTAGAAACGTGGATAACGCACACTTATGCTAGAATCTCCGCAATTCTTTTGATTAAAATCATCTACGCTTAAGTAGGTTGAGCATTATTTTGAGTCAAACTCACATGTCACAAGCTATAAATTTTCAGAAAAGTGCATTGGAAACTTTGCGTATTGAGCAACAAGCCATAGAAGTGCTTACAACACAGATTGATGAGCGGTTTGATCGTGCATGTGAAATTTTATTGCAGTGCAAAGGTCGTGTCGTTGTCACAGGCATGGGCAAGTCTGGTCATATTGGTCGTAAAATGGCGGCTACATTTGCTTCAACTGGAACACCATCTTTTTTCATGCATCCTGGTGAAGCAGGGCATGGTGATTTAGGTATGCTGGTGCGTGGTGACGTCCTGATTGCAATTTCAAACTCAGGTAAGAGTGATGAAATCATGATGTTGATGCCACTTATTAAGCATTTAGGTGTGCCATTAATTACGATTAGTCGTGATGATAAAGGGCCAATGCCACAGAATGCGGATGTTGCATTAACATTGGGCTCGGCAGATGAAGCTTGCCCTTTAGGTTTAGCACCGACTTCTAGTACCACAGCTACATTAGTTCTGGGTGATGCACTTGCTGTTTCCTTGTTGGAAGCTCGTGGGTTTACCGCTGATGATTTTGCTCGTTCGCATCCTGCTGGTGCATTAGGGAAACGCTTGCTTTTACATGTGAAGCATTTAATGCATACAGGGGCAGAGTTACCTAAAGTAAAACCTGAAACACCGATGAATAAGGTGTTATATGAAATTTCTGATAAACGTTTAGGTTTAACGACGATTGTGAACGATGAAGATCAGTTATTAGGTATTTTTACTGATGGTGATTTACGTCGAATGATTGATCATCAGCAAGGTTTTGATGTGAACTTGCCTGTTTCTGAGGTGATGACTAAAAATCCATTGACGATTTCTCCTGAAGCCCGTGCGGTTGAAGCATTGGAAAAAATGCATGAGAGAAAAATTAATCAATTCGTTGTTGTTGATGAAACCAATAGAGTCATTGGTGTCATTAGTATGCATGATCTAATTCAGGCAGGAGTAAATTAAGCCATGGCATCATATGCTTTACAAGAACAAGCACGTCATTTACAAGCTTTAGTGCTTGATGTGGATGGAATCTTAAGCGATGGCTTTGTAACACTAACGAACTCTGGTGATGAAATTAAATCATTTGATATTCGTGATGGTTTGGGCATGAAGTTGGCTCAACGAGCTGGTATGAAGGTGATTATTATCACTGGGCGTAAAAGTAATATTGTTGAAAAACGCATGTCGGATTTAGGTGTAGACCTCGTTTTCCAAGGTCGTGAAGACAAAGGTGTCGCTTTGAAAGAAGCATGTGCACAGTTGAATATTTTGCCTGAAGACTGCCTATATATGGGTGATGATTGGCCTGATCTTTCAGCTTTTGCAATTGCGGGTATGAGCATTACCGTACCAAATGGACACGAAGAAGTTCGTCGTCGTGCGCATTTAGTAACTCAAGCAATGGGTGGTCGTGGCGCGGTCCGAGAAGTATGCGATATGTTGTTAATGGCGAAAGGTGTTTACCAAGAGCTACTTGCAAAATACGTTGCTGCACCACATTAATATAGAATGAATTGCCCAAAGGTTAGGTAACCCTGTTTATGGATACCAAAGTTTTATATGTTGTCGCTGTATTAGTCGCTGCTTTGAGTGGCGGCTATTATTATTACAGTGGCAAAGCAAAAAAACTGGATGTAGATTCAGCAAAAAATATGACTTATTCGGCTCAGGGTGTTCATCTTACACAAACTGATGAGCAGGGTAATTTATATATCCGTGCTGAGATAAAACAATTACAGCAAGACATGCAGCAAAAGACTTCGCGTTTAGATCAATTAAATGCTGTGATGTATAAGCAAGGTAAACCAGATGCGACTTTCTATTCTAAGCAAGCAAATGGTTTTGATGACAATTCAAAGATTGTGCTTTTAGGCGATGTGATTGCAACTAAGTTATCTGAACAGGGCAACAAATTAGAGTTTCGTACTGATGAATTAACGGGTTATCCGAAAACTGGTCAACTCGAAACACAGCATCAAGTCACTGTTCAGTCTCCAAACTCTGAGTTTGTGAGCCAAGGTCTCAAAGCAAATTTAAATAATGGTCAATATGAATTTTTCAAAGTTCGAGGAAAGTATGCGCCAAATTCTTAATTCTAAAAATCGTTTAACTTTCCTAAAACAAGCAACATGCCTTGCAGCGATTGCATTATCTTCTGCTTCTAGCTTCGCTTTACCATCTGATCGTAACCAACAGCTTTCTTTAGTTGCAGATCGTGCAACATATAATGATCGCACTGGTATAACGACTTATACGGGTAATGTTGTGATTGAACAAGGGACGATGAAGCTACAGGCTGACTCGATTGTTGCAACGTTGAATAGCAAAAAAGAAATTCAGACGATTACGGCTAAAGGTCAGCTTGCTAAATTCCAGCAACAAGTTGATTCGAATAAAGGTTTAGCGCGTGGCGAGGCCCAAACGATCGTCTATAACGCTGATTCAGGCATTATTACATTGACTGGGAAAGCTTATTTATCCCAAGATGGATCAAGCATTCGTGGTAATAGTTTGAAATACAGTATGAATAAAGGTGATGTAGAAGCTCAAGGTTCTTCATCAAATCGTGTTCAAATCATTATTCCACCATCAAGCTCGAAAAGTTTCCCAGGGGCACGTGATTAATGGATCAATCAGCGCAGCAACCTCAAACGCTATGTATTAAACATTTAGCGAAAAACTATAGTAAACGTTGGGTTGTTAAAGACGTTTCGTTTACGATGCAAAGTGGTCAAATTGTAGGATTACTTGGTCCTAATGGTGCGGGAAAAACGACAAGTTTCTATATGGTCGTTGGACTGGTTCGCATGGACAAGGGCGAGATTCATTTAGATAACTTGGATTTATCTGACCTTGCGATGCATGAGCGTGCACGCAAGGGGATTGGTTATTTACCTCAAGAAGCTTCTATTTTTAGAAAGTTAACGATATCTGAAAATATCATGGCGATTTTGGAAACACGCAAAGATTTAAATAAGCAACAACGTCAAGATCGACTGACTGAATTATTAAATGATTTTAAAATTAATCATATTAAAGATTCATTAGGCATGAGTGTTTCTGGTGGTGAGCGTCGTCGTGCAGAGATTGCACGCGCTTTAGCGGCAGACCCTAAGTTTATGTTGCTTGATGAGCCTTTTGCTGGTGTCGATCCTATTTCAGTCGGCGATATTAAAGATATTATCCAGACCTTAAAAGATCGTGGAATTGGTGTCTTGATTACAGATCACAATGTCCGTGAAACTTTAGCAATCTGTGAAAAGGCTTACATCGTGAGTGAAGGTTCTGTTATTGCAGAAGGGACGCCTCAAGAAATCTTGGATAATGAGCAAGTACGTAAGGTTTATCTTGGTGATGATTTCGTTGTCTAAACTTTGACATGATTTTTAAAAGGACCTTCGGGTTCTTTTTTATTTATACAAATGAAAGGGATATCGTATAGATACATGATTTATAATTCTTTTTAACTGGTGGGTTTTAATCTATCTATTTGATTTTAATTTAATTGATCATGAAAAGTAGTTGAGTTTTGAATAAAAAGAAAACTTGAAAGTGTGAACTATTTTACAAAAAACAAACAGTTAAGTAAGTGGGAATTAGTCCTTAGAGCATAGTGTTTTTCTTTTAAAAATGAGTAGAATGAATGTGCTTTTAAAACATAACAATTTGAAAAGAATATGAGCATTAAAAAAGATTTAGATATAGATGATGGAACACGGAAGTTATGTATAGATTTCAAATGGGTGATATACGCAGTAACGTTTTCAGTCCCGATCACACATGCTGCAACACCGAGTGAAAAATACCATTCCTTAAAAAACAACTTATCTCAGTTGATTGCTCCGAAAAGTAGTGATGATTTTAAAACTGCGAATATGCAGCAATTAAGCAATTTTTCGGTCAATCCATCAACGAATGCTTTACCTGTTGTTGGAAGCGGTCGTCCAGTTGAGGTTGTTCCTGCTGCACTATGGCAGAGTCAGCGTAAGTTATTGAAAGATGCTGTACAAATTGCTGTACAACGCAACCCAGAAATCTCTCAAACACTTGCAACTTTAGCTGCTCAAAATGCCAATATCGATGTTGCCAAAGCAGGGTATTATCCTCAAATAACAGGGGGAGTAAATACTGGCGATCTAACTCAGAAAACCTCACGGGGGCAACAAGTTCTCGCCTTAAATGCCACTCAAATGCTTTATGATTTTGGCAAAGTTAAATCTGGGGTAAATACAGAGCAAGCCAAACTGGCAGTTGAGCAAGCCAATGTTTTAGTCAAGATTGATGATATTTCACTCGATGTTGCTCAGACTATCATTAATATTCAACGTTATAAAAAGCTCATTCAAATTGCAGATCAGCAAATTATTGGGATTAAACGTATTCAAGAAATGGCCAATTTACGAGCCAATGCAGGGATCAGCAGTCAAGCCGATCCAGTACAAGCTCAATCTTATTTACAATCTGCACAATCTGCTTTAATTGCCCAACAATCTTTACTGGGTCAATATCAGCAGCATTTAACGACGTTGCTTGGGTTCGATGCCAGCAATGTGAAATGGACAATTCCTGAGGATTTAGTTCAGCAATCAGATCTTTACGCTGCACCACAATTCAATATCATTCCTCAAATGATCGCAGCACAGGCAGGTATTATTGTTGCACGTTCACAAAAACAACAGACTCAATTAAGCCGATATCCAACATTATCTGTTAAAGGTGAGTTAAGTCAGGCATTGCATGGTGTAAATCCAAACAACAATAAAGATGGCGGATTTGATAGTGCCATTATGCTTGAAGCAAGTAGCCAATTTTATCAAGGAGGAGCAACATCATCCCAAATTCGTGCCGCTAGTTTTGCTGAAGAAGCTGCTAAAGCACAGGTAAATGCGGTGTATTTACAAGTACTCGATCAGATTCGGACTAGTCGGGAACAGATCGAAAATAAACAACGACAAATGCAGGTGCTGATTAGCCGCCAAGCTACAACTGTAAGAACGAGAGAGCTTTATCAGGAACAATATAAATTAGGAACACGCTCACTTGTTGATTTATTAAATGCGGAACAAGCAATTCACGGTGCAAATTCAGAATTAGAATCAGCACGTTATGATATTTACAACAGTATTGCTCAATACATTGCGACCACAGGACGTTCGCGTCAAGCCTACGACTTAAATAATATTTCAATTCAGGGGTTTGAAGTTCAGCCATGATGACAAAAATAAACTATCAGCCGTGGTTACAAGCGGTATTAACTATTGCCAAACATTATCGAATAGAACCTTCAGAAGAACGTGTTCGATTACAGTTGGATTGGAATCAAAATCAAAATTTAGACGACATCTTGCTGCTAATGAGCAAGCAGGTAGGTTTGAATGTTTGTAAGGTTCGGTTTACAAATGACGTGATTAATCCTTGGCGTTTGCCAGTCATTATCGAGCTTAAAGATGGGCAAGTCGGTGTTATTGATAAAGCTGACTCAGATGGAAATGTTAGTGTCCAATTAAGTGGTGATCAGGGTTTATCACAGAAATTTGCGGTTGGTGCACTCAAGCATATTGTTAAAGATGTATATATTCTGCGTCCTGAAAAGTCAGTTCCTGATGCACGTATTGATGAATACATCAAACCGTATGAACCGAGTTGGTTTTGGTCAATTGTGTTACAAGATTGGAAGCGCTATGTCGATATTATGTTTGCCTCATTAATGGCAAATATTTTAGCTCTGGCAACGATTATTTTCTCGATGCAAGTGTATGACCGAGTTGTACCTTCACAATCAGTACCGACGCTTTGGGTACTGGCTGGTGGTGTATTAATTGCAGCTGTATTTGAGTTCGTGTTGCGTGTTGCCCGTGTTTATCTTTCAGACATTATTGGTAAACGTGCTGATCTAAGAATTTCAGATCGGGTTTTTGGTCATGCGTTGAGAATTAAAAATAGTGAACGTTCAAAGTCTACAGGAACCTTTATTTCTCAGATCCGTGAGTTAGAAGGCGTACGTGATCTTGTAACCTCAACTACGATGGGCGCAATTGCAGATTTACCATTCTTCTTTCTGTTCTTAGTCATATTCGCCATTATTGGTGGTAACTTATTTTGGGTAATGTTACTGGTTGTACCACTCATGATTTTGCCGGGTATTTTGGTACAGAAGAAACTAGCAGAACTTGCACAAGAAGGGATGCGCGAATCTTCGATTCGTAATGCGATCTTGGTTGAAGCTGTTCAAGGCATTGAAGACATTAAGTTATTAAGAGCTGAATCTCGTTTCCAAAACCAATGGAATCACATGAATGAAGTCTCAGCTGATATTAGTATGCAGCAACGTAAGATCGTTGGCATATTGACAGCATGGACACAAAAAATTCAAGGTTTGACTTATGCAGCAGTCGTTTTAGTTGGGTGTTTTGCTGTAATGGAAGGTGAAATGACAACGGGTGCTTTAGTTGCTTGTTCGATTTTGTCATCACGTATGTTATCGCCGATTTCTCAAATCACTGGGATTTTAGGACGTTTGCAGCAAGCGAAGGTCGCGAAGAAAAGTCTTGATGAGTTAATGCAAAAGCCAGTTGATCAACCCGATCAAGCACATCTCGTACATAAAGAAGTCCTCAATGGCGACTATGAACTTAAGAATGTGATGTTCCAATATACGGAGGAGGACTCTCGTCCTATCTTGGCAATTCGTCAGCTGAAAATTAAAGCTGGTGAGAAAATAGCAATCTTAGGGCGTAATGGAGCAGGTAAGTCAACCTTGTTGCAGCTCTTGGCAGGTATGCAATCACCAGCAAATGGTTCTGTACATTTAGATAATTTAGATATTAGTTTAATTGATCCTGCTGATGTACGTCGTGATGCGGCATTGTTAAACCAAAATGCCCATATGTTCTACGGCACAATTCGTGAAAACCTAACCTTAGGCGCTCCGCTCGCGCGTGACGAAGATATTTTAAAAGCGTTGAAAGTGACAGGTGCTTTAGGATTTGTACAGGAGAAAAAAGAGGGCTTAGACCACTTGGTACTTGAAGGGGGGGTTGGTTTTTCTGGTGGTCAAAAGCAAGCATTACTTTTAGCACGTCTTTTAATTCGTCAACCAAATATTTTGTTATTGGATGAGCCTACTGCTGCAATTGATGATATTGCCGAAAAACAATTAATTGATCATTTAAAAAGTTGGTTATCTCATCGTACGTTGGTTGTGGCAACACATCGCCGTGCCGTTTTAGAGTTAGTTGATCGCATTATTGTAATGAATGACGGGAAAGTCGTCATGGATGGACCGCGTGAACAAGTATTAAATCAATCAGCAGGTCAACAAAAACAAATTATTAAAGGGGAAGATTCATGAGCGAACAACCAGTCAATAACCGTTCAATGAATGTGACCTATAGAGAACCTGCTTTACCGCGTGCAACACTTGTTATTTGGATTGTGTGTATTGGTTTGGCAATTTTCTTGGCATGGGCATGGTTTTTTAATTTAGAAGAAGTTTCTACGGGTACAGGGAAGGTGATTCCCTCTTCAAAAGAACAGATTATTCAGTCTTTAGAAGGTGGTATTTTAACTAAGCTCGATGTACAAGAAGGTGATATTGTCCAGAAAGGTCAAGTCCTAGCTCAACTCGATCAAACGCGTTTTGCTTCAAATGTCGGTGAGTCGAAATCTTTACTGGTTTCAGCACAAGCTACAGCAGCTCGGTTACGTGCAGAAGTGAATGGAACGCCTTTGGTCTTTCCTGATGATGTATTAAAAGAACCAAAATTGGTTAAAGAAGAAACGGCACTTTATCATTCACGCCGCGAGAATTTAGAGCAATCATTAGAAGGTTATCGACAAGCTTTGCAATTGGTTCAACAAGAGTTAGTGATGACAGAACCTCTTGTTGCTAAAGGTGCTGCGAGTGAAGTTGAAGTTTTACGTTTAAAACGTGAAGCAAATGATTTACAAAATAAAATGAACGACACGCGTAACCAATATTATGTAAAAGCTCGTGAAGAATTGTCCAAGGCGAATACAGATATTCAAACGCAACAACAAGTTGTTATGGGGCGTAGTGACAGTCTACAGCGTGCAGTTTTCAAAGCGCCTGTAAGAGGGGTTATTAAGGAAATTGATGTAACCACTCTTGGTGGTGTAATTCCTCAAAATGGTAAGTTAATGACCATTGTACCGCTAGAAGACAAGTTATTGATTGAAGCTCGAATTTCACCGCGTGATATTGCATTCATTCGTCCGGGTCAAGAAGCCTTAGTGAAAGTAACTGCTTATGACTATTCGATTTATGGTGGTTTAAACGGAAAGGTAACGGTTATATCTCCAGATACGATTAGAGATGAAGTAAAGCAAGATCAGTTCTATTACCGTGTATATATCCGTACGGACTCTGATAAATTGTTTAACAAATCAGGTAAAGCATTCGGTATTACACCGGGTATGGTTGCTACAGTTGATATTCGTACTGGTGAAAAAACCGTGATGGATTATTTACTTAAACCATTTAATAAGGCGAAAGAAGCACTCCGAGAGCGTTAATTTTGCTTATTAAAAAATCCTCGTTTTATACGAGGATTTTTTATTTCAGTCGATAAAGTTATAATTCTCTTTTTATACTTATTTTTAATTTTATGCCTTTCACCATAGCGAACACGGTTATCTTTGAAGAAGAAATTAAAAAGAGTCGTTTTCAGGCAATTGCGGAAATTGTTGAAAATGAACAACAAGTGAAAGCTTTTTTAGAAAAAACCAAAGATATCTCGACTACGCATCAGTGTTGGGCATGGAAGATTGGCCATCATGTTCGTTTTAATGATGATGGTGAACCTTCTGGAACAGCTGGGCGACCAATCTTAGCGACCATAGAAGGTAATGAACTGACTAATGTAATTGTGTTGGTTAATCGGTGGTATGGTGGCGTAAAGCTCGGCACTGGTGGACTGGTTCGTGCCTATGGTGGTTGTGCAGGTCAATGTTTAATGTTGGCTGAAAAAATTGAACTGATTCAGAAAAAGGAAATTGTGTTTAGCTGCTTATTTAATGAGTGGGCGATTATCCATTACGAGCTTACGCAGCAACAAATTGAGTTTCAAGAACATTATACAGAAACAGGTGTTATGGTTGAGGCAAGGGTTCAGGTACATCAGATCGATCCTTTGAAATTGAAACTTCAGGATGTGACCCGTGGACGAGAAGAAATCAAGGTTGTAGATGATCAAACACATGACGCATGATCCACTTTTAAAATATCGTGAACAGCATAAACACCGCTTGAATTATATGCCGTGGTTGTATTGGACCTTAAAACCCAAACATCGTGAATGGGCAGAAGCTTGGCAAGCTGAGTACCAAGCCTATTTAATGGAAATGGAAACAGTAGAGATTGGTCATAACTGTTTTATCTCACCGCTCGCGCATATTTTTGCTGAACGTGGAAGAAAAATAACGATTGGCGATAATACCTTTATTGCTGCCGATTGTACCTTACATGGCCCTTTAGAGATTGGTAATGAAGTTGCAATTAATCATCACTGTATTTTAGATGGTGGACGGACTGGAATTAAGTTACATGATCAAGTTCGTATAGCTGCATATAGTCATTTATATGCATTTGATCATGGTGTGGAACTAGATCGCCCGATTTACCAACAACCCGTCACCTCTAAAGGAATTGAGATTGGGCGTGATGTATGGTTAGGCGCTCATGTGGGAATTAAGGATGGTGTGAAGGTTGGTGATTATGCGGTTGTTGGAATGAATAGTATGGTCACAAAAAATGTTGAAGAATATTCTATTGTTGCTGGAAATCCAGCACGATTCATTCGTTATCGTAAATAGGAATAATCATTAAAAAAGTCTCAAGAGATTCTATACATAAATTTAACCCACCATGCTTTTATCTGTGTTAAGTTAAAAATAAGTAGAAGACCTAAGGTATTAAACCTAAAGAGAGGCGAATATGAACCGCGTAATTGCATGTATTGATTCTTCACCCTGTATTGATGCAGTGGCCGAGGCTGCTGTATGGGTGGCAAGGCAAACTCAAAGAGAATTAGTACTGTTGCAAATTCTGGACTATTACCCTGCAAGTTATCATTTAGGTGAAATTAGTGGTGTGATTGGCTTTGAGAGTAATGCAATGCTACTCAAAGAGTTAGCAGAGCTAGAGCAGAAGCAAAGTGAGTTAGCACTAGATTATAGTAATAATTTACTGAAGCATATTTCAGAGCAAATTGAAAAGCAGTACGGTTTAACAAGTACCAAAATCCAAGAAAAAGGGGATTTTCTTGAACAAAGCTTTAATATTCTAAATGAAAATGATGTTGTGATTATTGGGCGTGTAGGGGAGCGCGCTGCTGAAAAGAATAAACCGATTGGGAGTAATGTAGAAAACTTTATTCGAGGTGCAAACTGTACTGTGATTACGGTTGGTGAGCATTTCTCTCCTCCTAGACGATTTATCTTCGCTTATGAATATTCTCCAACCTGCCAAAAGATGCTGCAACGGATTGCCCAAAGTGATTTGCTAAAACAATTGCAATGTCATTTGCTCTATGTTGGTGATCATCCTGAAATGTTGACTGAACCTGAAAAATACTTAAAAGATGCAGGACTAGAGGTCGTAACGATTTATCGTTACGGTGATGTCGCTCAAAATATTCTTGAATATCAAAGGGAACATGATATTCAGTTGATCGTACTTGGTGCATTTAGTCACAGTAAGATTCATCAATTTTTCTTAGGCAGTATTACGACTACAATCTTCAGGAATGCAAATGTTCCATTATTAGTCGCTAAGTGATTCATTTTATTCCATATAGTTATCCGCAATAACTGTGGATAACTATATGGAAAAGCAATGCAGATATATATAATTATTTGATATTAAAAGACTAAAAATAAAAGATTATTTTTTGATCGCTATTTTACAATGGCAAGTGCAAAGCCATCATGGCCCTTTGAGCCGACTGTTTGCAGTGCAGTACATGACAAAAGTTGTGGATGATCTTTAAGTGCACTGAAAGCATCGCGAATACCTTCAATACTTGGTTTTTTATTATTTTCATCCAAAATTGCACCCGCACGAATCACATTATCAAGGACAATAATGCTGCCTGAGTGTGTAAGTTTTAAACTCAACTCAAAATATTCACGATAACTTTGTTTATCCGCATCAATAAAAATCAGATCGAATGGTTCAGCGCCATCTGAGATCAATTGCTTCATGATATCTGCGCCACGACCTTTTTTAAGCTCGATATTGGTTGGCATATTGGCATAGTCAATATTTTCTTGAGCAATAATCACATGGGTATCACGACCTTCAACTGTCAAAAGATAACCATCTTCAGGAAGTGCTTTGGCCAACCAAATTGTGCTGTAAGCACCAAAAGTTCCAAGTTCCAATACACGTTTGCATTGATTCATCTGAATCAACATTTGTAAGAACATGCCTTGATTAGGCGCAACAGCCAGATGGTTAGAAAAACCTTGGGTATCGGTATTGTCTAACGCATGTTGAAGTCTTGGATCTGTGGGAATTAAATGTGAATTGATATATTCATCAATGTCGGTCCACATTTGTTGCATAATCAAGTTTACCTATGAATCTGTTAGCTGCATTTTAAACATTTATAATCAGAGTGCAATTTGATTGACCAATTATTCGTGTTCATCTAAATAAAAAAGAGATCTTGATGATCTCTTTTTAGATAAGTTTTCTACACGCTACGCTTTAGAAGTTACACATTGAACTGTTACGGGTCAAATCAGGACCCCAAGTACGATAGCCCTGAGTGTCTAGATGAATTTGACCTGAACTATATAAGCCAATACCTAAATCTAAACTTTGACCATGTTGTATCCAGAATTGGCATAGCTTGAATTTTGTTTGTTCGATATATGCATAGTCCTGAGGTTGTGGATATTCAGGCCCAATACGAAAATCAATCGCCGAGTTAAATAAGTGTTTTGACGAACTTGCGCCGCCTGCACATTGATTCAAAGGTAAGTCACGATAAACTGAGGTGACTTCAAAATCAGTCAAAATCTTTGCTGCAATTAGATATTTAAAGACACGTAAAGTAGACAGTGAATTGCCCCATAATTCACGGTTAGGCACCATGTATTCTGACCGACCACATTTTTGCCAATCTCTTGCCGATCTTAAAAGTTCAAAACTTGGGATGATATGTGCAACATTATTGCGCATTAAAAATTGTTCGTATTCGCGGACGCGTGCGTAGTTTTCACCTTGCCCTAACCATTGACGATAAGATGCGGGCTCTACTTTGTTTGGAATAGGGCGGGTAAAGGTTACTTGTTCTTGTGGGATGTAGATTCTTTTACCTTGATTTTGATTCATTTTAGTTGACGAACTGGTACAACCCACCATCATCACAGGGATGATAAATAATGATAATAGACCCTGTAATTTGTTTCGCATCATAAAAAGGCAGTTCTTGATTTGGAGGCGTCTTATTTTAATGCAAAATAACGCACTAATAATGATGCAATTGCAAAGAAATGTGTGATTCAGGTATAAAAAAGACCAGTAAAAACTGGCCTTTTTTACACAATATTATTTTTCTAAATATTGTAATTTGTTTGGCTTGCCGTTCCATTCTTCACGATCAGCAGGTTGTTCGCCAATTTGTGTGATGTTGTTGCCAGCCCATTTTTCAGATAACTCAGCATTGAGTTCGATAAAGACTTCTTGGCCTTCAGGTAACTCATCTTCAGAGAAAATTGCATTTGCTGGGCATTCAGGTTCACACAATGCACAGTCGATACATTCATCTGGATTGATCACAAGGAAATTAGGACCTTCATAGAAACAGTCTACAGGGCAAACTTCAACACAATCTTGATATTTACATTTAATACAATTTTCAGTGACAACGAAGGTCATGGCGACAGCTACCTAAAAATACGGTTTTTTGTTTGGAATGAGCTATTGTAGGCAAAAAAGGGGTAAACAAACAATTGCTTTTATTGATATTGTTTATTTATACATGTGAAAAATAAGTTAATTTCTTGATAATAAAGCAGATGTTGTCTTGCTTAGTTAGATTTTCCCAGAAAAATAAATAAGTTAGATCGTCAATTAGGCAAATAGTTGAAAGTGAATCTTATTTCTATTTTCAGTTAAAACTGTATATTCATATATGTGCTGAAGTTAATACGATGGGTTAGGTTAAATCATCAATGTTTAATTTTTTAGATAGCTAAGCAACTATAAGGTATAGAGCATATGAATATCCTCTGGCTCTAATTCAAATAAATGCTGGTCTGGTTTTTCTAAAAGTGTCGTACCTTGTTTAAGATAAAAATCAACAGTACGTTTACTTGGTGTTGCTGAAATATACAGTTGCTTAGCACCAAGTTGCTTCGCTGAAATGATTGAGGATTGCATCAGCTGTGAGCCAATCCCTAAGTTTTGATGGTCGGCATCCACATAAAAATATTGAAGTAGTTTGGCTTTTGGATAATCAGCAATATATTGGTTTGAGACGACTTGAATCGCAATCAACTGATGTGAACTGTCAAATGCGCCGACACATAAAGCGCCGTGTTGATGCAGCATTTTTAATAATGGCGGATCATTTTCTAAATGATATGCATCCCAATTTTTGACATCATAAAAACAATCAATAAGCTCTAATTGTTGTTTTTGTTGTAGGTACTTTTGTGTGATCAGTTCGCGCCGACTGATGTGTTGCCAAATTAAATCGAGTTCTGTGATTTCTAATTTTTTAAATTGGAGCTTGATGTCTATATTCCTTACATGTGCTGTGTAGTGAGTTTATTGATATTTATTTTCATTAAGAGTTAGTCTAGTGAAATTCAGAACAAGCCGAATATATCGACTTGTCCTAATAAAAATAAGATTTAAGATTTTAGTGCAGCTTTTAACGAGTAAAGCTGTTCTAAGGCTTGGCGTGGTGTTAAATCATCGACATCAATTTGCTGCAATAATTCAAGAGCAGGTGATTGAGCCTCTATTTCAACTATTCGTTCAACAACTTGTGTTTCAATTTCATGTTCAACGGCACTGAATAAATCATTTTGAACACTATTCTGTAAATGCTGGTGTTGCTGCTTTTCTAGAATTTTTAACCGTTTCTGCGCCTCTTTAATGACATTGGCTGGAATACCTGCCAACTTAGCAACTTGCAAGCCATGACTTTGACTTGCAGGCCCATGTTGAACCTTATGTAGCAGAATTAGATTGCCATTTAACTCTTGTGCAGTCACATGATAGTTATCAATTCCGGCTTCACTTCCAAGTTCTGTCAGTTCAAAATAATGCGTCGCAAATAGGCATAAGCACTTCACGCGTTTCGTCAGATCAACCACGCATGCCCAAGCTAAAGATAGACCGTCATAAGTACTAGTGCCACGACCAACTTCATCCATCAGTACTAGAGATTGACTGGTTGCATGATGAAGAATTTGAGAGGTTTCCGTCATCTCCACCATAAAAGTTGATTTACCTGTAGATAAATCATCGGCTGAACCAATACGGGTAAAGATTCGGTCAATTGAACCAAGCTTGGCTGATTTTGCAGGAACAAAGCTTCCGCAATAAGCAAGTAAACTGATCAATGCAGTTTGACGCATAAAGGTTGATTTACCGCCCATATTGGGGCCAGTAATAATCGCCATACGATGCTGAGTATCTAAGAACGTATCATTTGGGGTGAATGGTGCTTTATTCAAAGCTTCAACTACAGGATGGCGACCTGCTTGAATCTTAATCCCTGTCTCTGGGGTGAATTCAGGTCGTGCCCAATTGTTGAGTCGAGCTTGATGTGCGAAGTTGGCTAATATGTCGATATTTGCAATTGCGGCGCTCATCATTTGTAAATGCGCAATATTTTGGCGTAACTCATCTAGAAGTGATTCAAATAAAAGTTTCTCACGGGCGAGGGCACGAGATTCACTTGAAAGCACTTTGTCTTCAAAACTTTTGAGTTCGGGTGTGATATAACGCTCAGCATTTTTAAGCGTTTGACGGCGTATATAGTCGGCAGGAGCTTGTTCAGCCTGTGCGCGAGTGAGTTCGATATAATAGCCACTGACACGGTTGTAACCGATTTTTAAGGTATTAATCCCTGTACGTTCACGCTCTTTAATTTCTAAATCAATCAAGAATTGTCCAGCATGGTCACGAATTTTTCTTAATTCATCTAATTCGTCATCATAGCCTTCTGCAATTACATTGCCATCACGTAATAATACAGGTGGATTTTCAACAATTGCATCCATGAGATGTTGATGCAAACTCTTAAAATCACCTAATTCATGATCTAATTGCATCAATAGCTTAGAGTTTTGCGTTTTTAAGACAGGTGCTAAAGCATGTCTTAAAAATGGAATTTGTGCACAGGCTTGGCGGAGTTGTACTAAATCACGCGGACGGGCACTACCTAATGCAACTCGGCTGAGTACACGTTCTATATCACCGATTTCTTTAAGCACCAGACGGACTGGTGCTTCATGATAACCTTTTAATAATTGTTCTGTAGCATCCAGTCGAGCATCTAAAATTGCGGTATCACGAAGAGGTTGCATTAGTGTGCGACTAAGCAAACGTCCACCCATCGCAGTCTGACAGTCATTAATCAATTGAAATAATGACGTTCCGTGTTCAAATAAAGGCTCGATAATTTCTAAATTACGACGAGTAATCGGATCAAGTGCAATAAAGTCGGTGCTTTGCTCAATCTGAATCGAACGAATATGGGGTAATGCCGTTTTTTGAGTTTCTTTGGCATAATGGATTAAAGCTGCCGCGGCTGCTTTTGCCAAAGGATAAGGGTCTAAACCAAAACCAGATAAAGTTGACACAGAGAGCTGATCACATAAGGTTTTTTGAGCATTATTTAAATTGAAATCAACATTTGGACGCTTAGTTACAGGGCAATCAAGATTTTTCTTAATTTGTTCAATAATATTTTGATCAACTAAATCTTCATCGATCAAGATTTCGCTCGGCATTAAACGAGCCAGTTCAATCGAAAGTTGCTCTGGTTTATAGTTTTGTTGTTGAACTTTAAAAATACCTGCACTGAGATCAAGCAGTGCAAAACCGATTTGATTTTGCTGAATGCAAAGTGCGACTAAGTTTGATGATTGATAACTTGTTAACAGGGCATCATCTGTGAGTGTGCCAGGTGTTAGGATACGAACAACTTTACGTTCAACTGGACCTTTTCCAGTCACTTCACCCACTTGTTCACAAATTGCAACGGTACGACCTGCTTTTACTAAACGAGCTAAGTAGCCTTCGGCGGCATGATAGGGAACACCTGCCATAGGGATAGGCTCACCATTTGCTTTACCACGATGGGTGAGAGTAATGCCTAAAAGTTTTGCTGCTTGGTGTGCATCATCAAAGAATAATTCATAAAAATCACCCATACGGTAGAACAATAGTGCATGTGGATAATCCATTTTGACCGTGGTGTATTGCTGCATCATCGGCGTAAGAGATGAAAGATCAGCCATAACTGTGTCACTTTTCATGCGTGTTAAATCCTTAGGTATTGATGAAACTTGAAAGTATTTGGTTTATCAGAAAGCCAATACAAATAAAACAATGGGAAAGTATAACGATCTTGGTTGTCGTAAGTGAATCAACAAAATGAAAGCAGTTGTAATGCGTTCCCAACTCGTAGCATCTTAACAAAACAAGGTTCATTCACAAAAAGGAATCCTAATAGAGCTGAATAAATAATCAGCAAAGTAATGAGGAAATTTCCCAGTCGTACACTAATGGCTTATGTGGCTAGAGCGATAGGTGCTGACGTTTCTCCAAATATGGGGATTGGTTTTGCTCGTTGGGAAGGTGCAGAAGTTTCTTGGACTTTGCTTTATGACGAAGTGGTTTTTGTAATTGAAGGCTGCTTTGAATTAACTGCAAATGGTCAAAAATATGAAGTTCATCCAGGTCAAATGCTATGGATACCTGAAGGTACAGAACTCATTTATGGCGGTCATGCATTATTTGGTTATGTCGTACATCCTGGTAATTGGAAAGAAATTCACGGTATTTCTTAATTTTTTTAATCATAAATTGATGCAGTGTGCAAGTTTTGCGTTGAATTAAATAGAAATTTGCACATAAACAACAACAAACACGAGTCAAAAATCTGCTGGAAAAGTTTTTGATACAACAGTGCAATAAGAAACAGGGCGAAGTTTCTTAATACTTTTATTTAAACAAGGAATTGTAAATGAATACAAAATTTTATCGTGATGTTGCAACGGGCTTATTTATCTTCAGTTTAGCGGCACCTTCATTTGCTGGAATTACATTTGGGAATCCAAAAGCAGATACAGGAGCATTAACCGTTTCGGCAACTTTACGTGCTAAATATAATTATAAAGATTATGGAAAAGATATCGATCCAGATAATAGTATTAAGTTTGATGCTGCTATTTTAAATTTTGGGTATGAGTCACCTAAAGTTTTTGGTAGTGCTCAATGGCGCTGTTATCAATGGTCAGACCTTTGTGATTTTTCAACCTTGGTTTCGGCTTATGCAGGCTATCGCTTAAATGAAACAGACAATATCACGCTAGGTTTACAACCCGTTCCATTTGGTCCCAGCCGTTTTTGGGATAGTAGTTTCTATGCAGGTATGAATTACACACTAGGTTTGCAAGATACGCTTAATCTTGGTGTTAATTATCATGCAGAATTACCATCGGCTACCAAGTTTGACTTAGCCTATTTTGCACGAGATGGCGGTAACTATACTGGGACAGCAGATAACGATACAGCGCGTTATTCAGCAAATGCTGTGAAAACAGATGATCCAACGATGACGAGCCTTAAAGAAAAAAATATGTTTGTAGCGCGAGTAATACAAGATCTCGATTTTATAAACAATGATGATTTAAAAATGGCAGTTGGGGGAAGCTATTGGTATTCATCTATTGATAACAAGCGGAACAATCAAGATGGTAGTCGAAAAGCATGGTCTTTATTCAATACCATTAATTATCAGAATTTAGGGATTACACTTACTGGTGGGCAGCTCAAGATTGATAATAAAGATCCAATTTCGAACTACTCAACCTTTGGTTCATTTGATACTGAATACAATATTGCCAATAAAGGTCTGTTTTACTCAGTTGATGTCAATTATGCCTTTAAAAATGTGAGAGACAACTTGAACATTACGCCTTATCTCGTGCTAAGTGGTTTCAATAAAGACCAAAAAGGATATAAAGATTCACAACGTAATATCATAGGTGCGGCTTGGAACTATAAGAATATTGCTGTTTATACAGAATATGTCATGAGTAAAAATGATGTATTTATTGGCGGTAATGCTGATTCATTTGCAGCAGGTGATGACAATAAATGGAATAAGCTAGCGAATGTCATTTTTACCTATACGTTTTAAAGGGCGCTTTTAATTTTTTAACCTTGTTCCGTCAACAATTTTCAAGAGGTTTGACTGCCTCTTGAAAAATTTTAGGTAATGAAAGCAGTGACTTCTCCATATATTCATACTTTTATTTTATTTTTCTCATTATTGAATCCTTTTCTCATGAGTGTCTACATGATTGGTCTTATTCGCCATACGGAGACAAAGAGCTTCAATAAAGGGTTAATACAAGGTGCTTTGATTGCTTATCTTGCTTTCATTCTTTTTGCTTGGGGTGGGGAGGCAATCTTTAATAAATATTTGAATGTACGATTTGAATCATTTCAAATTTTTGGTGGACTCATCTTTTTAGTGATTGGTTACCGATTCGTATTTCAAGGTGCGGACACGATTGGTGAAATGAGAGGAGCACCTGAACATTTAGCTGGCACAATTGCGATGCCGTTTATGATTGGTCCAGGAACGATTAGTGCAGCCGTTGTCGCTGGTATGAAAATGAATCTTTTAGAGGCGGCAGCAGTCATTGGGCTTACGCTATTTGTGTCATGCAGTATATTAATTTTAATGTAGTTTTCGCATGATCATTTGAGATATAAACATGCAAAGCATATTGATCGCTATTTTGATATTGCTGGTCGATTGGCAGCTTTGCTGATCGGCACAATTGCCATAGATATGATTGTTACAGGGGGTGTCAGGTTAATCGAGCAGCAATGAGACAATTCAAAATTAGTTGATGATATTTTTGAAGATGAAATAGTTGTGCTTTATTTGCTATGAGACTTATGCTTTTTTAACGAACAATTGACTGTGATCAAATTAAAATGCCGCACACAAGTTGAACTCATATGCGGCACCATAGTAGGTGTATCAAACCGTGCGCTAACTTTATCAATAAATTGAGTGCTTGATGAGTCTACCAAGACTAATGGCTAATATGTAGTGGTTAAAGATTGGGCATTTTTCTCTTGATGTATGGATTTCCCTGTCAAACTGGTGCGGTTTGCATGTGCTCAATTTTATACAAGTTGCTGAAATTTAATTTTTACTTTAACTGATCACTATTGAAATATTTTAATTTTTACAAATTAATTGTAACTAGGAGGTAAGTTAAAAAACACTTTGCTTGGCTAATTTCAATGTGTTAGCAGCATAATTAATAAAAGTATAATACTTATAACTCTTGTTACAACGATTTGGTCGACAATCTTCATAAATTTTCCCATAGTCTTATAAAAGGCACTTTGTGAGGGTATTATGGAAAGAGTCACGGTAATTATTAAGGATCAAGAAGAGAATGAATCTATTGTAATGGCACAGCTAAATGATTTTGAGGATCATGATCTGCCATTTTTCAAAAGAGTAGAGCATATTGAAGTTGAAGGTGAAGTTCTTTTCCCGAATATGGATTTACTTTTTGAAAATGAAGAAGATGGTAAGGTTTATCGTTTGGTCTCAGCTGTGGATGATAAAAGGTTTATTTAAAAAATGTTGAATTTGAAAATAAAATCCACCTATTGTTTAATAGGTGGATTTTTTATAACTGAATATAATTATTATTTTAAAGGTATTGTTCAGTATTTTTATCAAGATTTTCTTGATTTATTTTAATGGAAGATAAAATAATCTGAATCCTTACAGAATTAAAACCAGTGCTTTTACTAGAGCAATAAATTAAATTTTGACTAACTAATCAGATTAAGTCCTTTAACAATATCGTTAAATTCTGAACCATTTAACCAAAAGGATTTTTTTAAGAAGAGCGTCGTCATAATACTTTCTGCTGCTTCACTATTTGGACTTTCACAAAATAAACCATAGCTATTACCAAGAACATTGTTGTCTTCGATCAGACGGATAAAGTAAGCATGTTGTTCATCAGCATAGCCAAGAATAGCATCACGTCGATTGTTCATTTTTCATGTCTCCACATCAAAAATATTTTAATAAAACCTAACTGCTGAGAGACCAGATATATTACTTTTTAGATCAATTACTTAGCAGAATTAATGTTGAGTTAAACTCTGTAAGTAATTAATTTTAAAGCATTAATTTTAGTTTGTTTACATCCTTGTTTAAATCAAACAAGCTAAAATCTGATCTATGAAATTTATTCTTATGCAAAAAATATTATTCGTCAACTTGAATTTGTAACTTTTTCAAGTTAAATTATTTTCAAGCAATTAAAACTTGGGTAAGGGGGATTTATGGCTAAAAAAACTGAATCAGAGCATGGTGGTGCCAGAGCAAATGCGGGACGTAAAGCGCAATTCAGTGAACCCACCAAAGTGATTCGTGTTCCCGAATCTCAAGTTGATTTCATCAAAAGTTGGTTACTGAATAATGTCAAAACAGGTGCACGCAGCGATCTAAGTACTTCACTAAAAATTCAAACTGTTCAAGCGAAGAATGATCGAATTTACCATATTCCACTCGCAACGGAACGTGTTGCTGCTGGTTTTCCGTCGCCAGCACAGGACCACGTTGAACAAGCTTTGGATTTAAATGAATTTTTAATTCGTAATGAAAATTCAACTTTTATCGTAAAAGCAAATTCACTTTCGATGTTGGATGTAGGAATTGATATTGATGATCCACTCGTGGTTGATCGAAGTATCCCTGCTAAGTCAGGTGATATTGTGATTGCCTTGATTGATAATGATTTTACTGTCAAACGTTTAATGATTGATCACCATTTCAGCCCCCCGAAAGTATGGCTCAAAGCCGAAAACCCTGATTATCAAAATATTTATATCACTGAGGGGCAGGAACTGCTAATTTGGGGTGTTGTCACTTATAACCTAAAACCGATGAGGTGAACTAGATGAGTTTGCCACAACGAATTTTTGCTTTGATCGATGTGAATAACTGCTATGTCAGTTGTGAGCGTGTGTTTAATCCAAAGCTAGAACATCGTCCTGTGGTGGTTTTGTCGAATAACGATGGCTGTGTGGTTTCTCGTTCTTATGAAGCGAAAAAGCTCGGCATAAAAATGGCAGTGCCATTTTTTCAGATCGAAGATTTGGTTCGACAGCATCAAGTACAAGTCTTTTCCAGTAATTATGCGTTGTATGCGGAAATGTCTCGCCGTTTTATGAACATTTTAGGGAGTTTTGTTGATCCATGTGAGCAAGAAGTATATTCGATAGACGAATGCTTTTTAGAGTTCACCGCTTATCACGATCAATATGATTTAACCAGTTATGCGCAGCAGATTTTATCGACTGTGAAGAATTGGTTAGGTTTACCATGTTGTATTGGAATAGGGTATTCCAAGACTCAAGCAAAACTTGCGAATCATTTAGCAAAAAATAATTCATGTTTCCAAAGTGTTTGTAACATGGTGGATGAGGATCCTTGTATCATCGAGGATTTATTAACACATTTGCCTGTAGGTGAGGTTTGGGGCGATGGACGAAAGATTCGACAGCGTTTAGAAAAAATGAATATCCATTCGGTGATGGATTTGGTCGAAGCTGACCCAAAGATGATTGGACAGCACTTTTCGGTTGTACTGGAAAATACAGTCAAAGAATTAAGAGGAATTGCTTGTTTAGAAATAGAGGATGTAATTCCAGATCGTCGCCAAGTACTGAGTAGCCGATCCTTTGGGCAACCAATTGAAGATAAGAATAGTCTAAGTGGTGCTTTAACTGAATTTACCTTGCGAGCAGTCGAGCGTTTGCGACAACAAAAATTATTGTGCAAAGCTGTTGGGATAAGTATTCGCACCAATCGCTTTAATAAAAATGAATATTATCGTCCTTATACAACCGTTTATTTATCAGACTATAGTGATGATCGCCTAGAAATTATCAAGGCAGTTCAGCAAGGACTTGATCGTATTTATCAAGCAGGACATCGTTATAAGAAAGCGGAGGTAATTTTGCTTGATATTATTCCACAACACGCTCATGCCGTTGATTTGTTTCATAACACTGAGGAAATGATCGAGCGACAAAATCTTTCAGTGACATTTGATTATATCAATCAAAAATTTGGACGTGATGTGATGACGCTCGGAAGACTGATTACACCGCATGGGCGCACATGGGCGATGACGCAAAGCTTTAAATCTCCAAGTTATCTTACGAAATGGAGTGATATTTTAAAAGTTTCTTAGCATGTATGAATTGCTCTCAATAAAAAGACAGGTTTTATCCTGTCTTTTTTATATTTTGGGATATCGTGATTTAGAGCTTTTGAGCATAGGCTTCTAATTGATCTACGACAGTACCCCAACCATGAAAGAAACCCATGTCTTCATGTTGTTGTCTTGCCTCAGGAGTACGATGGCGTGCAATCGCCGTATATTTTGTAGATCCATCATCAAGGTCTTCAAAAATAATCATCGCTGTCATAAATGGATTTTCACTCGGTTTCCAATCTTCAGTATAGGCATCGGTGAAAACTAATTTTTCACCCTCAATAATTTCTAAAAATACGCCGTGATTTGGAATAAGATTGCCATCAACATTAAATAAGGTGTTAAATTTTCCACCCACTTTTAAATCAATTTCACATGATTCAATTGAGTGCGGTTTAGGGATAAAGAAATGTTTAATATGTTCTGGAGTCGTCCAACATTCCCAAAGTAATGCACGGGGTACAGCAACAGTTCTTTCTAGTTTTAGATCTGTTTGGGGATCAAGATTCATTTTTTCTTTTCCTTTGTAAATTGAGTGCATAGTCTTCTAATTGATTTAAGCGCGTTTCCCACATGGCTTGTTGTTCATGTAACCAGTGTTGCACAGGGTTTAACGCATTGGGGCTAAGTGCATATGTTCTGACTCGGCCATTTTTTAGGGTTGTAATGAGCCCAGCTTCTTCTAGTTTTCTTAAATGTTTAAGAAAAGAAGGAAGAGCCATTGCATGTTCTTCTGCCAATGATGTTGTGGTTGCATCGCCATGCGACAGACGAGTCAATATTGCTCTGCGTGTTGGATCACTTAAAGCATTAAATAACAGATCGAGTTGTGAATCATACTTAGCCATAAGGGTAAGTATTGTGCTAAAAAATATTCAAGTCAAGAAAAACTTATCCAAATAGCTAAGTTTTGTTTGGCGTATTTTAGATTAAAAAATTAAGATGTTGATTCTGATCTAAATTGTTTAGATAAATGTTTGACTAAGTGATCAATAGCCAAGCGTGTTTTTAACGGCATAAATGATTGTGATGACCAAACTACATGTATAGGAAAGTTGATGGTTGTAACATCAGACAGTGTTTGTATCAGCTTTCCTTGTTGCAGTTCATCTTTAATGAGCCAGTCTGGTAGCCATGCAACACCAGCGCCCAATAAAACTGTATTTTTGATTGCTTGCATGTCATTCAGCATAAATTTGGCTTTCGGTTTAATCGAAATAAGTTGCTGATCTTCTGTCTGCAAATGCCATTTTTGTAAATAACCCGTGTGTGGATAGGTGATCGTGGTGTGATTTTTCAGATCATCTAAATGCTTAATTTCACCATGTTTTGCAAGATAATCAGGGGTAGCACACAGCAGCATACGATGATCACCTAACTTTCTAGCGATCAGTTTGTGGGTATCAGCTAAGTTACCAATCCGTATGGCGAGGTCAAAACCATCCTCAATAAGATCGATAGTTCGATCATTGAAGGAAAGTTCAATTTGAAGGTCAGGATGTTGTTGAGCAAATTCAACCATTAACGGCGTAATAAATAGCTGGCCGACTAAAACGGGTGCAGAAATTCGTAATAAACCTGTGGCTGAGATTTTGCCTTGATCCAGTAAATGTTCAGCAGTATGAATTTCAGCGATAGCTTTACGGCTATGTTCATAAAAAAGTGCACCTTCATCAGTCAAGCTCAGTAATCGTGTTGTACGTTTAAATAAGGTCACACCTAACCGTTCTTCTAAACGAGCAATACTTTTGCTAATCGCAGATCGAGTGAGATGCAATTGTTCAGCAGCATTTGTAAAACTACCCGCCTCAACAACAGTGACAAAAATCGCAATAGTATTCAGTTCAGCATGCATAATTGTAGAGTTTTTGGAATCAATTTTAGGAAATAATATCACTTTTGTTGAAAATATTGTGATCGTAATATGGTGCTATCCACTTAATAGGGCATAGATATGACAAAGGTGTTAGTACTTAAATCAAGCATGATGGGTGAGCAATCTCAGACGAATCAGCTCATTGAGCAGCTTTTAAAGCAAAGAGCTGAACATGGCTTTCAAGATGATGTGATTACACATGACTTAACAACGCTGAATTTACCTGTATTAAATGCTGATATTTTTCATGCGCTACGTGGTGCCGAAAATGATTCACAGCAAATCCAAAAGATTGTGCAATTGTCTGATCAATTGATTGCAGAATTAAAGCAGGCTGACTTGTTGTTGATCGGTGCGCCGATGTATAACTTGAATGTACCCACGCAATTGAAAAACTGGTTTGATTTGGTTGTACGTGCACGTCATACCTTCAGATATACCGAAACTTATCCGCAAGGGTTGGTAGACGGCGTAAATGCAATTGTGGTCAGTAGCCGTGGCGGAGTACATTTAGGACAGCCGACAGATGCTGTAAGTCCTTATTTAACATCAGTGTTAGGTTTGATTGGTATTCATAATGTTGAGTTTGTTTATGCTGAGGGTATGGATATTCCACCATTACGTGAAAATGCTTTAAAAGCCGCACATACGCAGATACTAAAACTCGCAGTCTGATTTTTTGAACAAATATTTCAAGTATTAAAAGAATTAGAGCATTTATCTAATTCTTTTAATGTGAATAAAAGTCTTTCTAATGGATGTTAGAACAAGGTTAGTGAATATTTTTCCACCATTGTTTGAAGTTTTGTTGATCATTATCGAGCTCAACTAACTCCCCAATCATTGGGGTGGCAAGTCGATAATTTCTTCTTTGTGAGTATTGAACGATACGTGTGATTGGCTCTTTCCAAGGATGTTTGGCTAAGCTAAATTTAGAGTGATGTACTGGAATCATATTACGTGCTTTGAGTTCTTCAGTTGCTTGAGCAACCTCATCGGGATGACAGTGTACTGAGCGCCAAGCAGCATCATATTGACCATTTTCCATTAATGCCCAATCGAAAGGCCCATATTTTTTTCCGATCTCTACAAAATGTTTGTCATAGCCCCCATCACCTGTATAGAAAACTTTTCTTTCAGGGGATTGAATAATAAATGACACCCAAAGATTTTTGCCACCATTGAACGCACGTCGAGAATCATGATGTGTGGTTTCGGTAATAATGGTAATCCCGTCATCAAACTCGATTCGGTCGCCCCAGTCTTTTTCAATCAGTTTATCTTTGGGATAACCCCAATATTCAAAATGCTCACCGACTCCCAATCCTGTAATGACATATCGAACTTTGTCTTTAAGCTTGAGTGCTGTTTCATAATCTAAATGGTCGTAGTGATCATGTGAGATGAGTAAGTAATCAATAGAGGGTAAATCCTCAACGCTATAAATATCTGTGCCTTTATATGCTCGAGTTCCCCATGGGAAAGGTGTTGCTTTACCGCTCATGACAGGATCGATTAGAAAGGTTTTGCCATGTAATTGCATAAACACAGAAGAGTGCCCAAACCATACAATCACATCTTGTTTGGGATTTAATGTTTTGAGATTGGTTTGAATAGAGGGGATGGGGTCTTTGGGATTACGGTGTGGGATGGTTTTAATGAAAGTTCTATACAGTTCAACGAAAATACTTGTATCTTCAGCGATACCAGATTTCTCCATTAAATTTCTAAATTGACCTTGGCGATAGTTGGGAGAGTTTTCAATCAATTGTAATCGTTCACCTGTTGGATTTTTACCAAACAATGGATGCTGTGTGTACAAAATGCTGCTACCTAGTAGCAAGACAACAACGATAGCAAAAAGAATTAGCATAGATAGAATTAACCTTTTCATTTGAGCATTCGATTAACAACATTAATAAAAAGTCAAAGCGACAAAATGATGAAATATTGTCTAAAAATCGACGAATGAAAGATTGCCTATTCTTATTTAATATTTGCCTAATCTAACGAGATATGAGAAATGGCTTTTAGGATTTTTGGTGGGTGTTGTGATTGAACAAAACGAAGCCATTTAGAGGTGATCGGTTTATGTTAGACTATTCGACATTACAGTCATTCAAAATACTGTAAGTTAACGAAATGAGTAGGCGAGATGATTGGGCAGCAAAGAAATGTATTGGCAGCTTTGGGAATAGATGTTTGGATTCCTAGAGATGTAGTGTGCCAAAAAAATACTGCCTCAAGCATTTGGCGAGATCAAGCAGTTGAAGAAACTCCGCAAATACCACAAATGAGTTTTGAGACTGAAACACTCAAACCAGAAATTCAAACAAATGAAGTACAGCCACAAAAAATAAAACAAGCTGAATCTCCTCAAGTTGAAATTACAGAACAAGCATCTGTTCAAAAGGCGATTTCTGAAAAAGAACAGGTTGTCGTTAGTGCATCTGTGCAAGCATTTGAGTTGCAGATGTATGTGCTAGAAAATACTGCCATTTTGGTAGAAAGTAGCCAGTTAAATGATGAACAACGACAACTTTGGCGTAATATTCAAAAAGCAAAACTTGGACAATATGCTGAGCTGAAATGGCCATTTCCATTGGCTGGTTTCCAAGAGAGTAGAGGCTTATCTTCTTACATCCAAGGGTTCTTAGATGCATCGGCAAATAACAAAAAAATACTCTGCCTAGGCCAACTTGATTTTCTACAACATTCAAATCTCTTATATTTAGCGAGTTTAGAAGAAATGATCGCACAACCATTATTGAAAAAACGGTTGTGGCAACTTATGCAATAAGGTTCGGAAATCCAATCATGAAGAAAGTCGTTGTATTTAGCCAAATTGATCGAGAAGTATTAGCAAAACTACAGCAGAACTATCAAGTTGTTGTATTAAATCCCAAGCTTGGTGACATCAATGAACAGATTCGTAACGAAGTCGTGGATGCTGATGCGATGATTGGAGCAGGACGTTTACTCAATGAAAGTAATTTAGCGCCTGCACAAAAACTCAAAATCATTTCAACGGTTTCTGTTGGATATGACAATTATGATGTGAACTATCTAAATCAAAAGAAAATTTGGCTTGCAAATACACCTCATGTTCTTACGGAAACGACTGCTGATTTAGCTTTTAGCTTATTACTCAGCGCTGCGCGTAAAATTCCGCAACTTGATGCTTGGACCAAACAGGGGGAATGGAAACGTACCGTTTCTACTGAGCAATTTGGTGTAGATGTTTTTGGTAAAACCCTTGGGATCATTGGTTTAGGTCATATTGGTGCTGCAATAGCACGACGCGGATTTCATGGGTTCAATATGAACATTTTGTATCATAACCGCCGTGAAAAAATCGAAATTGCGCAGGCATTTAATGCAGAGTACCGAGAGTTAGATCAATTGCTACAACAATCTGATTTTGTCGTGGTTGCTGTTGATTTAAATGCCGAATCAAAAGCCTTGATCGGTGCTGAACAGTTTAACCTCATGCAGAAACACGCGGTATTTATCAACATTGCTCGTGGTTCAGTGGTTGATGAAAATGCTTTGATTGAAGCTTTGCAACAACAGAAAATCTTTGCAGCTGGTTTAGATGTTTATGCCAAAGAACCATTACAAACATCACCATTATTTGAATTAGCAAACGTTGTCACCGCTCCGCATATTGGCTCAGCGACAGCTGAAACACGTCAGAAAATGGTAAATCTCGCTTATCAAAATTTAGTAGATGCCTTAGAGGATCGAACACCTCGTTACCTAGTGAATCCTCAGTTCTGATAAAACCGATTTAATTGCTGAATTAATCAGCGATGCTATCTATTTAAAAAAATCAATATTGATACACTTGCGCCCTTTGATGACTTTATCTTGGGGCGTCTGTGTTTGAGAAATTAGCTGAACAAAGTTTAGGATTAATGGGATGGGAAATCGACAATCATTGGGATTTAAATATCGACCAATGTGTCATGATCGCAGCTCCTCATACAAGCAATTGGGATGCACTGTATGCACGTTTGGCGCTAAAAGCTTTAGGTGTAAATGTTCGTTTAACGATTAAAGACAGTTATATGAAGTTTCCATTTGGTCCTTTTGTACGTGCAATGGGCGGAATTGGAATCGATCGAAGCGTCAAACAACAAGGCCAAGAACGACCAAGTATGGTTCAGTTGATGAGTGATCTTTTCAAGACTCATCCAAAGCTTGTCATGTTAGTTACGCCAGAGGGAACTCGTGCGAAACAGGAACAATGGAAAACAGGTTTTTATCATGTTGCGATGACAGCAGGTGTGCCGATTGCATTGGCTTATATGGATTATGCTAAGAAAAAAACGGGCGTAGGAAAAATCATTTATCCTACAGGGGATTATGAAAAAGACATGACCGAAATTATGGCTTTTTACGCTGAAATCCATGCTAAATTTCCTGAAAAATTCAGCGTAGATCAGCGCTATACTTCGGCTAAATAATTACGCCGATTTCAAAACTCATAAAATAAGGCGGGATTTTCCTGCCTTTTATAACACATTGTTGCAAATTTCTCCTTTTTTCAATGCTATATTGAATTTCTTTATTAAAATCATAGAGAAACCCTTTGAGATCGTTGCTGCTTGCATGTGGCTTATTCGCCACGACTCAACTTAGTCATACTCAGGTCTTTTTGCCAACGGTGACGGCTGCGCAAACAGAAGTACCTGAGATTGGAAGCGGTATAGGTTTACTCGATCAACAAAAAGAAAAATATATCGGTGAAAAAGTTTATCGTGAAGTTCATCGTCAAATGCCAACTGTGCAAGATGAATGGTTAGAAGATCAATTTTTACAAGTATTTTCAGGTATTTTAAGCCAAACGCAATTGGGGCAACCCATTGGTCTCGTCATTATTAAAGACCCTCAAATTAATGCCTTTGCTGTCCCAGGTGGTTTATTTGCATTGAATACAGGTTTAATTACTTCAGCAAAAAATCTTGATGAGATTGCGGGCGTAATGGCACATGAGATCGCACACGTTGCACAAAGACACTATAGCCGCTCGCAAGAAGCATTTAAGGGGCAAGGTTTACTTGCATTGGCTGGAATTCTTGTCGGTGCTGCTATTGCATCTCAGGCCGATGGTAATGCGGGTGCAGCTGTAATGATGGGGACTCAAGCGGCACTAATGGATAAGCAGTTGAGTTATAGCCGTAATCAAGAGCGTGAAGCAGATCGTATCGGGATGCAATTTATGTATGCCGCAGGTTATAACCCTCAGAGTATGGCGGATTATTTTGAAACCATGCATCGAGCCACTAGTCGTGTCAGTTTCTTACCTGACTTTTGGTTTACTCATCCTTTAACGACTGAGCGAATGAGCGAAGCTCGTTTACGCGCTAATCAACTACCTAAAGTCAGATCTAAAATTTATGATCTCGATTTTGAAATCCTAAAACTCTATACCTTGGTGGTTTCAAATCAGGCTACTGAAATTCAATTACAGTCGCTGGCGAATCAGAAAAATACCGCAGCACAATTAGCGCTTAGTAAGTTCTATCTTGAGCAAGGTGACTATACTCAAGCACAAGCGAATTTGGATTTAGTAAAGGTTAAACTTAAGAATCATGTGCTTGTACCTTTGATTCAAACTGATATTTATCTTGGGCAAAATAAATTAAGTCAGGCATTTAACAGTATTAATTCTGTTCAAAAAACAATGCCTGAAAATAGAGCGTTGTCTTATAAATTGGCTGAGGTTCTGATTAGACAAGGGCAAATTATGGAAGCTCAAACACTAGTACAGCGCTTTATCCATAAAAATCAAAGAGACATACAAGGTTGGCAGCTATTACAACAAGCTGCGAATTTAGATAAAAGTTCATCGTTACAAGCTATTAATGTTTTGGGATATCGTGCTGAAGCAGAATATTGGTCTGGTTATGAAGAAAATGCGATTAAGTCGATGCTACATGCACAACGGTTAGCAAAAGGTAATATCGCGATGTCAGCAAAGATTGAATCTCGTTTAAAACAGATGCAAGATGAACGTCGGATGAGACTTTAAACGAAAATATTAAATTGAGTTATTTCATTCAGAATATACTCGGGTCAGAGAACAGAACAGCTTTATGAATATCAAATTAGAAAAGTTTCACGCTCAAGATTTTGATGATTATTTTCAACTGGTTGGTAATGAAGAAGTGATGGCTATGATCACTGAAAGAGCGATACCTACGGAAGAGGCGGAGCGCGATTTTCAATTACTTTTAGCGAATAACCAATTACATCCAAACTTTGGTCATTTTAAGATTTTAGATGCTAGTACTAATGAATATATAGGCTTAGCTAAATTAGAAATTAAGAGTTTGTGTGACAGAGAAGCTGAGCTGGGATATATGCTTTTACCAAGTTTTTGGGGAAAAGGTATCGCTCGTAAAGTTAGTCAGCATTTACTTGAAGATGCCAAAAGCCAAAATTTGATTAATAAAATATTTGCGATTATTGATCCTAAAAATATAGCCTCACGTAAAATATTAACTAGTCAGGGCTTTATTCATAAAGAGTTTAAAGATTATGATGGGCTTCCAGGTGAAATACTTGAACTAAAGCAATGCCTTATTTGACTTACATTAAATTATAAAGCTTAAAGATAACTTATAGTTATAAAATTGAGGAGGAAATTATTATGATCAAAGGGCAGTGTTTGTGTGGGGCTGTACAATATCAATATCAGGGAGAGATTGAAAATAGTATCCTATGCTATTGCACGGATTGCCAACAGGCTCAAGGTGCATTAGGCGGATGGAATAGTCCACTTGATCAAACTCAGTTTGAGTTCATTTCTGGACAGGAGCAATTGAAAGAATATTTTCATACACCGAATAAAGCACGAGTATTCTGTCAAAACTGTGCTAGTCCAATTTATTCATATCGTAAGGATTTACCCAATATCATTCGCTTACGTTTAGGTACGGTGACAGTAGGAAATATCCCTGCGCCAACTGAAGAATTTTTTACCGAGCATAAGCCAAATTTTATTGAATTAAGCTAAGATATTTGGCGTAAAGAAAAGCTGAGAAGTTACAATATTTATGAAGAAATTTTTTTGTTTTATTTTCGCATTCAGTGCGGCGGGGATGAGTATTGCAGCATCAGTTGAGCAATATGTAAATTCAGTTGAGAAAATTCGCGGGGTCTACGCACAGGATATTCGGGGTTTTTTACGAAGTTTAAATCCTCAAACAGCACAATTTACACCTGAGCAGCAGGCTAAATATTGCCAGATTAATCAGCGCTATATTCAAGACATGTCAGATGCGATTGAAAAAAATCGATCATCACTACCACAACAATACGCGAGTATGACTAAGCAAGATTTAATCAAGCAAGTGGTTGAGTCAAAAGAGATGCAAATGCTTGCGAAATATAATGTTCAGTGTGATTTTAAATAATAAAAAGACCTTGGGTTCATTGTTGAAATGAATCCAATTTTAAGAATAAGAGAATAAAAAATGGTAGGATTTGTTGCAGGGACATTGGTACATACCGAAAGAGGTTTGGTTCCAATTCAGGAGATTAAAGTGGGAGATAGAGTTTTATCTCGTCCTGAGTGTGGAGGTAAGGATGTAGTAACCGAATATAAACGAGTGACTAGAGCTTTTTGTTCAGGGAAAGATACAATTGTTCAAATACCTCATATTAGAGAATCAAATCCCGATTTAATCAATATTCTATATATGACAGATCATTATCCAGTTTGGCTCGAGAATAAAAAAGAATGGAGCGCTGCAATTGATTTAGTTACATCAGATAAATTAGCTTTAATAAATAGTGATGATTTCTCTTATGTTTGGAAGCCATCTGATAATATTGATGATTATGGATATTGTGATCAGAAATATGTAGATGGTTTTGCAAAAAGTAAAATTTTAAAAAATAATATTTTAGAAAATAAGTTTGAACGTCTTGTGATTGGAAGATTTAAGCTTCCTGTATATAATATTGAAGTAGAAGATTATCAGACGTTTTTTGTTAGCAAAGCAGGGTTATGGGTTCATTGTTAAAATGAATCCAATTTAAAAAATAGGTGAATATAAAGGAGTTAAGCAGATTAGCTTAATTTTGCTTTGATTTTAGTAGATACTTGTGCAGGATCGGCACGCCCGGCTATGATCGGACGTAGAGAATTCATCACCTTACCCATATCTTTCATGCTAGTAGCTTCTTGAGCAGCAATCGTTTGCTCAATGATAGAATCAAGCTCTTCCTCAGTCATAGCTTCTGGTAGAAATTGAGAAATAACCTCAACTTCGGCTTGTTCTTTACTAGCTAAATCTTCTCGACCAGCACCTTGAAAGGCTTTAATCGATTCTTTACGTTGTTTAATTTGCTTTTCAATGACCGCAAGAACCTGAGCATCGTCAAGCTCAATGCGCTCATCGACTTCGATTTGCTTAATTGCTGCCTGTAGACCGCGAATAACCGTTACTGTTGCCATATCTTTGGCACGCATTGAAGTTTTTAACACGTCAGTAATTTGGTTTTTTAAAGTCGTCATAGTCTTTTCAGCAGTCAATCACAAATTAATTAGTAAAGGCGAGTAGTGCGTACAGATTCGCGAGTCAATTTCTTTTGATAACGCTTAACTGCAGCAGCTTTTTTACGCTTACGTTCTTGAGTTGGTTTCTCATAGAATTCGCGCTTACGAACGTCTGCTAAAACACCAGCTTTTTCGCATGAACGCTTGAAACGACGGATAGCTACGTCTACTGGTTCGCCTTCTTTCAACTTAACTTGTGGCATGTAAAATCCTCTAAGATTATGGATAAGATCTAACGCACTATTGCACTAGATCGCAAGTGAAGGTCAGTATTTTACTCATTTACAACTCAGATCACAAGTCTATAATAGCTTCGATATTATTTTTGATCGTTGTAAAGGCAGTTTAATGATTGTTTTGGGCTTAGAAACTTCGTGTGATGAAACTGGGTTAGCACTCTATGATAGCGAGCTCGGCTTACGTGGACAGGTTCTCTATAGCCAGATCAAACTGCATGCGGAATATGGCGGTGTTGTGCCTGAATTAGCTTCACGTGACCATGTTCGTAAAATGATTCCATTGATAAATCAATTGCTTGAGCAAAGTGGTGTTAAGAAACAAGAGATAGATGCTGTTGCTTATACGCGTGGCCCTGGACTCATGGGCGCATTGATGACAGGTGCTTTATTTGGTCGCACTTTAGCTTTTGCGTTTAATAAACCTGCGATCGGTGTACATCATATGGAAGGTCATATGCTTGCACCATTACTTTCAGAAACTCCACCGGAATTTCCGTTTGTCGCATTATTGGTTTCAGGCGGTCACACTCAACTCATGGCTGCATATGGTATTGGTCAATATGAGTTGCTTGGTGAATCTATTGATGATGCAGCAGGTGAAGCTTTTGATAAAGTCGCTAAAATGATGAAGCTACCTTATCCAGGTGGGCCAAATATTGCAAAATTAGCTTTACAAGGTGATGCACAAGCTTTTGAGTTTCCACGTCCGATCTTACACCAGGGCTTAGATTTTTCTTTCAGTGGCTTAAAAACAGCTGTTTCTGTTCAATTGAAAAAATTGGGTGAGGAAAATCGTGATGCTGATGTTGCAGCATCTTTCCAAGAAGCAATTGTGGATACTTTAGTTAAAAAATCTGTCAAAGCGCTTAAGCAAACAGGTCTAAAAAGATTAGTGATTGCGGGTGGTGTGAGTGCGAATGTTCGCTTACGTGAGCAATTAGAAACCTCTTTGAAAAAGATCAAAGCGCAAGTTTATTATGCTGAACCTGCATTATGTACAGATAATGGGGCAATGATTGCCTTTGCAGGCTATCAGCGTTTGAAAGCTGGTCAGCATGATGGTTTAGCTGTAACAACGACACCAAGATGGCCGATGACTGAGTTAAAGCCAACCTAAGATATATTTCGTCATTTTTATGTGTTGTTAGTGAGTCGGTAAATCTGGATTATTTCTAGATTTACTTGATGATTCTTATCTTTAAAACTAAATCGTTAATTTATATCGATAGCAAGTTTGTTATCTACGTTATCGTATTAAAGTATTGGATAAATTATTTATTTCAATGCGTTCAAACGCATTGTGGAGTACGAAAGTTGAAAATTTCTTATATTTTTACATGTGGTCGATTAGAGTCTTTATATAAGATTCTATGCCTCACTCAACAAGGTGAGGAGACGGCATCAAAAGAAAAAGTCATTGAACAATATAAAAAAGATCTTTCTGTGGGACGGTCATTTGAGGAAACTGAACTTTATCAATTGATTGAACAAAGTGAAGAAAAAATCGTGATCAATCGTTTGAATAATATTCTTCGAGAAAAACCTGTTCAACAGAAGAAAGATTTTGATTTTCAAGAATATAAGACAGGTGCATGGTCTGAATTCAATGATTATAAGTTAGCAGTTCGATTCTCTAATGCAAAAACACTTTTGAGTGAAAAGCATTTTGAGAAAACTGGTGAATACATGACGAGTCGAGGTGTTGCAAAACTGACAGGTTTCAACCCAGCGAATATCAAGAATATGTTGCAACATAAAAGAGCAATCGTGAAAAAAATGCTCATAACATTGGAAAAATTAGCTGAAGAATATTGATATTAGTACGTTAGTACGCATAAAAGTGAGATGCAGAAAATCTGATTTTTCTGCATCAACTATTTGATAGGTGAGCTTGTTTTAAAGAAAGTGGCTGACACAAATTTTAATGTTTTTAAGTGCCAAATTTTAAAATCCATAATGAACACATTAAAATCATCTGGGCAAGCAAAAAAAAGATTTTATTTTTCGACATTCACACATTTTAATGGCTCTTATAAGTCGATTAATTACTGTGTCTTGTCTGCTTTAGACAACACGGCTAAACAAACAAAAATCAAAGCCATACCTAACCAACCAATCGGTGCCAGTTGCTCGCCAACTAATAACACAGCAAATAAAGCTGCAACCAGTGGTTCGAATAAAGTAAGTGTCGTTGCTGTGCTAGCAGAAATTGTCTTAAGGGCATAACCGAAAAGTAAATAGCCTAAGAACATTGGGATCAGCATCATATAACCAACAACATAAAGATTAACTGGCTCATCAAATAAATTTGAGCCTGTAAAAAATAGAGTTGGTAATAAGATTAATGCGCCAAAACCAAAAATAAGACCCATTGATGCTCTAGAGTCGACTCCACGATCAATCATTTTTTTAGCTGCCCACGAATATAAAGAATAAGTGAGCGCGGCAATTAGCCCAAGAACGATGCCTATAGTTTTCTGATCCGTTGCAATCGTTTGCGTTGTTCCGTGTGAGTGAGATTCTCCAAGCGATAATAAAAGTACGCCAGCAACGCCAAAGACAAAGCTTATGAACCATTTTCCAGAAAGTGCTTTTTTATCGAAAAATTTTTCTAATAATGCTGTAAATAAAGGGGCTGATCCAATCGAAATAACAGTACCAATGGTAATACCTGCCATTCGCATAGATGTATAAAAGGCGAGTGGATAAATCGCAACTGAAATCATTCCAATCAGTAGCAAAGGATAATATGAGCGAATTTGTGGTAAATGATTCAGAATTGTTTTACGGGCTAATAGTGCTTGCAGTAAACCACCGCCACCCATGGCAATTGCCCCAATAGCTAGAGGACTGAGATTGGGAGCATAAGATGCAGCTGTTCCAGTCGTTCCCCATAAAATTGAAGCAACTAAAACAGCAATAAATCCATAATATGAGTTGAGGTTAAGGGCGTTATTCAATTTGAAATCTCTTGTTCTAACATGGTTTGAACCATTTTCTTCGCTGCAAATACTTTAGTGCTGGTACTTTCTAGACCAGCACGAGCAATTGAACCTTCTAAGATAAATGAAATAAGCAAAGCCAATTCCTGTACTCGTTGTGGATCAGTAATCATTTGATTTAAATGATTCGCAACGATGCTTTCGATTTCATCTTTATGATTTTTTACTGCTAAGCGCTCAGGACTGTGTGCTGGAAATTCGGCTGCTGCATTTAATAAACCACAACCACGAAAGCCTTTTTCATAGGCAAATTCGGCATGGTCTTGATAAGCATCAAAAATTGCCAGAACTCCATCAATAGGTGTTTTGATCTGATGCTTTCTTTGTTCGTATAAATCTAGCCACTCTTGATGACGAGCTTCGATATAACAACTAATCAAATCAGCTTTGGTGGGGAAGTTGTTATATAGCGACATTTTTTGCCACTTGAGCTTTGTCTGTAATGCTGTTGATACCTGTGTTTGAGATTCCATCGTTATAAAACAATGTTGCTGCTGCATCCAAGATTTTTTGTTTTGCTGATTTCGTGCTCATAATAAAATTTTATTAGGTATACCGATCTACCTAATATTATGGAAAAGTAAATGAATTAGCAAGATAAAATTCAATTGATGGAAAGAAAGGGAATAAAAGTGATTAAGAAAACGTGTATCTTCTTAATCAACTCAAAAATTTATTTATGATTGTTTTTTACTGTGAATGATTGCTAACCCATAAATTGGCCATTTCTTTTCAGCTTTGATGTTATTGACTAGCCATGCGACCAGTACCAAAGCAATTGAACCTAAAAGAACTGGGAAAAATAGGAAGCTCCATTCGTATTGAATGGTATTTGCAGTGAGTAATATCACCAGTGGATTCGCACCAGCAGGTGGATGCACGCAGCGAAGAATTTGCATGGCAGAAATTGCACAACCAACTGATAATGCAATGCTTAATGCGGAAACACCGAAGGTTTTTAAAAATAATAAGCCAATAAAAGCCGAGACAAAATGCCCCAAAATAACGTTACGTGGTTGAGCTAATGGAGATTGAGAGACTGCATATAAGATGACACAAGTCGCGCCAAACGGTGCCATGATAAATAAGTTATTTGTTAATTTGCTGAGCAGAATTAAGATCAAAATACTTAATGTCCCGCCGATTAAACTTCTAATGATATCAATATATTGGGGTAGTGGTGCTAGATGTTCTTTACCTTTGAATAAAGCCAACATGGTTTTCTCACTGATGTCTTGATTTCCAGTGATAATAAAACTAAAATTAAAAATAGTACAGATCTGTACTATTTTTAATTAGGTAAAATTTTATGTCTAAATCAGCAACTAAAATTTTAAATACTGCGGAAAAATTATTTTATGAAAATAATTTCGTCGGGGTTGGTGTTGACTTAATTCGAGATGAATCAGGCTGTTCTAAAACAACGATGTACACCTATTTTAAAAATAAGAATCAGTTGGTGAAATCTGTTCTTGAAGCTAGAGACGAAAAATTTCGACAAAGTTTGCTTAGTTATGTGGCTGATGCAAAAGGACGAGAGGCTTTGAATAAATTAATTGATTGGCATTTGTCGTGGTTTCAAGAGGATAACTTTAAAGGTTGCTTATTTGTTCGAGCAGTAGCAGAGTCACATCATAGTGACCAAGATATTATTGGTGTGTCTAAAGCTCATAAGATTTGGATTCGAAATCTTATCACCAGTTATCTTCAAAGTGATCCAAAAACTGACAGTTTAGTTGAGATGATTTATACCTTAATTGAAGGTTTAATCAGTCGCTTTTTGGTTGAAGGGTATGATGCAAAAATTGCTGAGAATATAAAGAATTCAATTAACCAAATGATTGATATTTATAGTTCTTAATCTAGTGATGCTTTGAATGATCGTCTCGTTTAGAACAAGACGATCTTATTGCAAAATTTGGATGAATTTATTCCTTAAACACTTTTTGGTTTTCTACATCAATATATTCAATATAACCGCGACCTTCAATCGGATTGTTGCGGTATTTACCTGTAAAAGTATAAGCACTTGCATAGCCAATGCCATGTCCATAACGGTATGGACTATCAATCTCCGCAGTAATTTCTAAGACTTTTTCATTTGAAGCATCTTTTACAGACCAAGAGAATAGCTGTGGTAGACGCATCTTTTTACCGCTTGGCGAAACATAGTCATCTACTTGATGAGCAATGACTTTAAATTCAACATTGGTATAGATTTCAGCAGCTTTATCCGTATGACGAACATGTAAACTATAAGCAGCGGGTTGACCTAGGATATCTGCTTTGGTGAGGAGTAGTTGCGTTGTCTCGTTTAAGTTGATGATTTGATAAGTAAAGAAATCTAACGGCAATTTATATGCTACAGGTAGCAGCTTCTTCACGACACCATGAGCACCAGTAGCTCTTGCATACTCATAGGTGCATAAGCCTTCAGCTGGAGTCACTTGTCCTTTGTATTCAAGTTGACCTTTGAAATTGGCCAATAAACTAAAATGATCGTAAATAGGTGTTTTAATAAACCATGAGATTTGCTTACTGACATCAAGTTCAAAATCAAAACTCAAACTATGATAAGCACCTTGTAGATGAATATTTGGTAATGTTCCACTGATTGAAACTTCTTCACCGAGTTCAATCAAATTACCATTTTCTTGAATATTGGTCTGTTCTGGAATGATATAGGCTCTTAATAGATGTTCATCGACAGCAGCGGTACTGGAAAATAATGTTGCTGTTTGTCTCGGATCTCCAGGCGTGATGTCATCATGATCAAAAGCGAGTGCGCCAGGTGTGCCCAATAAAATCATGATATTTAAGTAACGATGTGGCTCAGGCAGTAAAGGAAAGAAAATGCCGTAGTGTGTCCAAGTGTAGAATTTTTCTTGAGTTCTTGGGCGAATAATATCGGGTTCTGAAAATGGAATGGTAGAGAACTTTACGGCTTGATCTAAAGCTCCCTGTGCCAACAACAGGCTTTTACCTAAAAATTTGCTGGTCAGGGAAGTCGGTGGCAATTGTTTTTTCATCTTTGTTTCCTTAATTCTTTCCTTATCGAAAAGTAGGGTATGAGAAACAATTGCCTTTGCTAAGCGGAAATAAGGACAACGCTACGGCTTTTCAGGACATTATCCTTTTTGATTGTTAGACAATTTTTCTAACTTTTGCGAACCAATCCAATGCTTTGAAAACTGATAGGCTGCACGACCCGAACGTTGCCCGCGTGCTTGACACCATCTCAAGGCTTCAGCACGAACTTCGTCGTTATATTCTAAATGTGCTTTATGAATATAGTGCTCGACGATGGTGAGGTAAAGCTGTTGATCCATTGGATAGAATGAAAGCCACATCCCAAAACGATCTGAAAGCGAAATTTTCTCTTCAATCGCTTCTTGAGGGTGTAACTCTGTATATTGCGGTACATCTACTTTACGCACAGGGGTATTTTCATGCATAAATTCAGGCAGTAAGTGACGACGGTTACTGGTCGCATAAATAATAAAATTGCTTGAACCAGATTGTAGCGAACCATCTAAGACACTTTTGAGGCTACGATAGTTTTCATCTTCAGCGTTAAAGGCCAAATCATCACAATAGACAATAAATTTCTCAGGACGATGTTCAATGAGTTTTTGAATTTTAGGAAGGTCGGATAAATCATCACGCTCGATCTCAATCAAGCGTAAACCTTGAGCTGAATATTCGGTCAGCAGGGCACGAACGATAGAAGATTTTCCTGTTCCACGTGATCCAGTCAATAAAATGTCATTTGCAGGTAAGCCATTCAGGAATTGTAATGTATTTTGAATAATCTTTTCTTTTTGGCGTTCAATCCCTTTTAAGTCTTCCAAATGCATTTTTTTAGGTTGTTGTACTGCGAGCAATTGCTGATTTTCCCAGCGAAATGCAATCGCTGAAAAATCTGTCGCTTGTTTGGGTGCTGGGAGGACTTGCTGTAACTGTGTTAAAACACTGGATAACGATTGGAGAATAGATTCAGGTAATTCCAATATAGCCATAAATACAAACCAAACTCAGTGATCAATGAATATGGATACTATCACTGCTATCACTAAAATAAAGGAAATATCATCAAAAGAATGCAATAAATAGATTTTATACTTGATTGTTGTCCGAGCTTTTTGCATTGTATAGGTGCAAGAATATAAAAAATATGAAGACAAATTAGGATCAATCATGTTAGTTAAAGTTCAAGAGAAAAAGAATACATATCAAAAACATAGAATTGATGTCCTACATGAAAGCTTAAAGCATGCAAGCAGTTATGCAGAATGGAAAGAGATCGCACTTAAATTAGATGAAGAGTCAGGTAAAGAAGAGTGGAAGTACGATAATCAGTCGCCTTATTTTGATGCGGAAGTCCTTTCAAAACGCTATAACTTATTAAAAAAATACCGCACACAACGCCGTATATTGGATCTGATTTATGTTCTGCGTGAAGGTTTGTCTTACGACTTTGCTAACATTGGTCATCCGATGTTGTTTGCAGAAACCTATATTGGTACAAAAAAAATCATTGAAAACTATGTAGAAGAAGTCAGTAATTGTCTGCAATACCTCGCATCGAGTGAATGTATTACCTTCCAATTGAAAGAAAAAATCCAGTTCTTTGATGAATGCCATAAAGCCTATGGTCAGCCAGCACTGATGTTTTCAGGTGGGGCAACACTTGGTTTGTTCCATACTGGCGTTTGCAAGGCATTACTCGAACAAGATTTGATGCCAAGAGTACTCTCTGGTTCAAGTGCTGGGGCAATTATGACGGGTATGTTAGGTGTATCCGCTAGTGATAAAGTCCCTGATTTATTGGATGGAGAGCATTTTTTTAGTGATGCTTTTAAGTTCAGAAAAATCTCAGATTTGATCAAAGGACATGGCGGAATTGCAGATGTGATGTTTCTAAAAAAGTTTTTGATGCAAAACTTGGGTGATCTGACATTTGCTGAAGCTTATGAACAATCTAAACGCCATATTAATATTGTAGTCGCGCCTTATAACACAGCCCAAAACCCACGTATTATGAATGCCTTAACAGCACCGAATGTTTTGGTGTGGAGTGCGGTTTTGGCTTCGTGTGCTGTGCCTGTTTTATTTCCACCAGTGCATCTGACGAGCAAGCGCTATGATGGTCAGCATACACCTTATATGGCAAATACCAAATGGGTAGATGGCAGTATGCGTAGTGATTTCCCTCAGGAAAAAATGGCTCGGTTGTATAATATCAATTACACGATTGCGAGTCAGGTCAATCCGCATATCGTGCCATTTATGCAAAGTGATACAGAGCGATTCCGTCGAGATGTCTTGATCTGGCCTGAAAGAATTATCCGCCATCAAGGTAAAGCAATCGCAATGGATATGATGGATTTAACTCGGAATTATATGGGGAGTTTTTTCCCAATCCGTCGTGTTTTAGATCATGGTTACGGTATCTTAGGGCAACGCTATTATGGTGATGTGAATATTATTGCGCGTTATGGTTTGCGCCATTATAGCTATATGCTTAAAAATCCTCGTCCGAAACTATTTAAAATATTGCAGCAGGAAGGTGAACGGGCGACATGGCCTAAGATTGCCTCAATCGAAACGCACGCACGTATTGGTAAAACCATTGAACATTGTTTAGCATCACTACGTAAGCAGGAAGAAAAGCAGCACAATGAGTATTATTACGTCGATCTTTGATCATAATTTTCAACCCACTGAATTAACTTTAAAAACAAAAAAGCAAAGTTATGAGTCTGGTCGACGTTTATATACATTTAAAAATGTTGAACAGCGATACTGGCTGAAATATCATCATGCAGACACTCACTCAGTTTTGGAGCAATCCTTTCAAAATGAATTGAGTTTTTACAAACAGTTTGAAAATAGAGAAATATCATTTTTATTGCCACATCACATAATTCACTTTCAAGAGCACATTATTTTTCAAGATTTAATAGAACATGGGGAAGGGCTACTATTACCTGATTCCGGGGATTTCTTTGCTGATCTTTCTACATATCAAGAGATAGATGAGATTCAACAAAAAATTCTTTCTGCTTTGTCTGCATTACAATCCTTTCATAAGTTGGGATGGGTGCATGGAGATTTAAAAACTGAACATTTTCGATGCTTTGAGAATACCTGCCGACTAATTGATTTAGAGCAAAGTTTTGTTCAGGAAAGCAATAAGCAAACATCATTGAATGCCACACCACACTATATGGCACCTGAGCTGTTTCATGGTATTTCTAAAACTGTGCAAAGTGATTTATATGCCTTTGGAATCATTCTTTATGAATGGCTGACACAATCACGATTAACCGCCAAGACCTATCAAGACTGGGCAGTATTGCACTGTCAGCAATTGCAGATACAGTTACCTGATCGGTTTAAGCAGTTTCTACCTCTGCTCAATGGTCTTTTACAGAAGCATGTGACATTGCGTGTTCCATCCGCGCAAGATGCCATAGATGTTCTAAAAATCGCTTAACTTGTTGTAAAAATAAACATAAATGCTTGATTTGAATATTATATGTTCATTTAACTCAATTTTTACGGATAAAGGCTTGTCATAAAGTACGTTTCTCACTAATATGCATACCCATCGGGGGCGTGGCGAAATTGGTAGACGCACTGGATTTAGGTTCCAGCGCCGCAAGGTGTAAGAGTTCGAGTCTCTTCGCCCCCACCAAATTTAAAAA
>NZ_BAEB01000012.1:0-41337 GCF_000241225.1 Acinetobacter sp. NBRC 100985
TTTAGATTCAACCTATTGATTATATTGAATGTATGATTGAGTGTATTGTGGTGTTACTCACATTGTTACTCACTTTAATAAAAGTGGCTGTAATATATAAAGTAAAGCCGCTTTGATTAAGCGGCTAATGTATCAGATTTTGATTCCCTTGTGACTACCTCATTCACATATGAATTTAGGTAGTAACTAAATCGACCATCTTTGATGGGTGGAGCAATTTCACCTTGATGAATCCTGTCATAAAACTTTGTTTTCTTCCAATTCAATCTACGACAAAATTCCTCAATACAAACTCGCTCTTCATTGACTCTAGCGAGTTGCTGTTTCATCTGTTTTACTTCTAATAAAATCTCCTGAAGAAGTTCTTGTTCACTTGTTTGCATCTTCACCCCTCCGTATCCGCTTTTGGCTCTTCAACCCAAACACACTTTTCTATGTAGCCATTTGCCCATTCAGCCATGATTTCAGTTTCGAGAAATTGCTCTTTCTCAAATAGATTTAATTTATTCCATTCATCTTCGCTTATGTGGTCACTTAGAGGCTCTTCATTTTCCTGATCACCAATTAAACCAATAGATAGCCTCATTTTCACTTTAATCTTATTAAAATTACTCATTTCCACCCCTTGCTGCTTCATCAAAAATAGCAGGAACATTTTCAACCTTGCCCAGACTAATTGAATAACCCAGATACTTATTTAGCTTTTCAATTTTATTGATTTTTGCTGCATAGTTTTCTTTAAAACCAAATTGAGTCCAAGTGTTTAATTCATCTACCATGGCAAGGAGATCATTCAATTCAAGATGAATACGCTCTTTATTATTTAATGCCATATCAGGGTGCTTTTCAGTCATCCCGAATTGCGCTGTTTTGAGTGCAATCTGAGCAATTTCACTGGCTTCTTCTGCAAGTTTCATTAACAAGAACTGTTCATATGTCATTTTATTCATGATTAACTCCTTGCTGCTTCTAGCATTGCTTTACAATGTGCAGCTGCTTTTTCTGCTTCTTCTTCGGTTTTGAAAAATTCCCAAATGCCAACTTGGTCGTTTTCAGAATCCCAGACAATTGCAGCATAGAGGGTGTCACTTAAAGTGATTAAATATTCTTTATGCTCAATGGCTGTTACTTCTCCGATGTTCATATCGCATAAAGTGCTATCAATACCATCATGCTCAAACCACATGTACTCATCTGGATCTAGATACCAATCCTCAGTTTGACCCTTTGGCACCACCACGCAGCCTTCGAGATTTGTTTCTTCCTTAACTTTTGCTGCTAAAGTTTTTAAATTGCCTATGAAATCATGAATAGGATAGACACCAGCCTGTTCAAACATTTCGACTTCATAAATCAATTCATCAATTGCTCTTAACTCAATATCTTTAGTCATTTGCTTGCTCCAAAAACGTTGTGTCATGCCACCATTCTTTGTTTTCTTGAAGATACTTAGTGTGGTCTTCTTGATTTCCGTTCCATTCTTCCAAAGTGATTGCATCCGCAATGCATTGACCAACAGTCGGGAATTGTTGCAATGCTTCTTTCTTCAGCCGATAGACCAATTGCTTACCAATTTTTTGAGTAGGGACAGGATGCAAAAGCTCTGAATCAGGTTCTTCAGGAATATTTACAGCCCATAATTTTTGATTATCTTTGGCCATTTACGCCACCTTCTTCTGAATGAATCGCTTGTGTCGCTTTGAAAGGGTTCCACGATTGATTCCAATTAAATTTGAAGCTTTACAAATGTTGCCGTGACATCTTTCCAATGCTTTTTGAGCCACAACATTTTCTAAATGTTCTTTAAGCTGTTTTACACTCTCAGGGCCTGCTGAGATTGCATACTCAATATCTGATGCCCTTATAACTACGCCATCACTTTTCGCCTGTTTAGCTTTTTGCCACATACCCCAACTGGTATTTACCGCAACTAATGCACTAAGTAATTCTTCTTGGGTTAAAGTGCTGTTAAACCCAGTAGGCTCGAATTTAGAAAATTTGGGGTTGTATTCGTAAAACTTGAAATGACCACCTGAAGACAACCAAGCCGTTTTGAACTCTTCAATTTCAATATTTAAATCCATTACTTTCTCCAGGTTGCTTCTTTAAATTTTGCATTAGTTAAGAGATCTTCAAGTTCACCAATCCCGACGTTCTCAAAAATGTGAGTCATCTTGCTGCCGAATACGGTGAGTGTTCGCGTGAGGGTTGAATATTTAAATCTCATGGCAGATCCTCATCACTAATAGCTGCAACGGTTGCGCTTTTCTCAAGCTCTAATCGGCGTGTTTTCACATATCGCATCATTTCAGGCTGAATGATTGGATCTAAAGACGAAATGTCTATCTCAAGTGCGTCTAAGGTTGTTAGGTCTGGTGCATTTTGAATGCGAACCATTAAAGAGGGTTGTTCTGCAGTTTTATTTTGCTGAAGTACTTCAAGGCGTTTGTGCATGTACTTCAATAATGGTTGGCGTTGTTCAGCTGACCAAGAGTTTGTGTATTTAACAACAGCATTAACTTCCGTTGGTGTTAAAGACTCATCAACTCGTTTTTTAAGAGTGGCCAAATTTTCTTGATACTTATCTTCATCCTCCTCAACAGGTTTTCGATCTGAATTTTTTTGATTAGTTTCATTATCGATTTTTTGTGCATGTGAAACTGCAGCTGCAGCAACAGCATCAAATGAGATAGGGGGCTGAGATTCATCACAAGATTCAGTTGATAGCTCAGGTGATGTCTTTTTTTCAACATCATTTGAGGCAGGGCTTTGGGCTGAAACAGGACCAATAATGTCATCTAAAGAATTATCATCGTTAGTAGCGATATTAGATTGCTGTTTAACTTCGATAACATCATTCTGTTTTTTTGATGCTCGCTTTTTAGTTGCTTTAGTATCGGCTTCTAAATCCTGAGTAGTTTTAACTGGTGCTAACTTAATTGCATTACCGCCGAGCATCTTACAAAGTGCTTCATACTGCAATCGCGCATTGTCTAGATCGCGTTGAGCAAAACCACTATCAACCATAGTAGTGATAGCATCACCAACTCCCTGGTATGTGCATTGCAGAATAAAACCTGCAGGATTAACAACAAATACCTCAGTTCCAACCTCTAAATCATCAACAATCATTGGTTTGGTAAAAGTAATACCAGCCAATTCAATCTTTTCGACTTGAATGCAAAATTCATAATTGGGCAAAGCAAAAACTGTCGCTGGCATCTGATCCAAGGTACTGAAATCTTTATCAGCATGAAGAGTGCCATCACCAGCATAACGACATAGAACAGTTTTACCTTTTTGTAGAGCAGTGAAAGCTTCTTGAGCATTTAAAATATTCGTCATCTTCTTATCCTTTTAATGCTTTGCGTAGATATGGATCTAAGTCATCTTGTTTGAGTAACCAAACAACGTAATCTGACGGTATTTCTTTAATAGCTGTACCTTTGTATTTACCAAAGGTCAGATGCGTAGGAATACGGGCTTGTTCAGAAAACAAGTAAAGGGATTGCATGTCTTTCACACCAAGCACTTTGCAAATATTCTTTAGTAGAACTGCAGTAAGCAAAACATCCTGTTTGGCATTATGAGCATTTCGAATACTTTGGCGTGCCTTTTCAGATCCATTTGTGAACTTGTAGATCAATGCTGATAGGTTATGAGCATCATCTGGCCATACCATGCGAGATAGAGCTAGGGTGCAAATTGCTTTTGCATTTATAGATTTATCAGCAAGTTTGATAGCTTGAATATCGTAATCAACATTGTGGCCAATGATGTATTGCACACCTTCAGGCAATCTGAATGTTTCATAACTTGGCTTTCCAGCAATGTCTGATTCAAGAATGTGGTGCACAGCCATAGCGCCGTAGCTTATCGGCTCGGGGCAAGAAAAATACTCATCAAAACAAGCATCTTTATTTGCCTTTAATTCGCCATTTTCAAAGTAGACAGGAACATGGGCTATCTCGATTGGATAGCCGTTCATGTCATGAGTTTCAGTGTCTAAAATTATTGCGCTCATGCATGAAATCCTGCAGTTTCAAATCGCTCTTTGCGAGCTTGGTTTTGGTTTTTAAGCAACTTAACTTTTACAGACTCAATCATTAGATTGTTATCTTTAACAGCCAATTGAGCCTTATAACCATTTGGTGCCTCAATGCGACCTTTAATTGTTCCAACACCGTTACAGGTCGTGGCCTCATAGGACCAGATATAAGTTTTCATAATCAGATCCTAATGATGCATTTGGCTATTTTGTTGGGATGGGGTGTGCGCGGGAATATTGATGCTCCAACCCATGAGATCGGATTTAGCTCTGCAACTATTATTTATCCCAGTTCCATATTGTGTATCTTTGAATCTACTTATCGCTTTAACCAGTACATCTGGATCTTCCGTGTTATTAATAGCTTTTAAAGCATCCTGATAAAGCTGATGAATAGTGCGTTTAGGCTGACCGCTTTGTTGTGCATTATTTGGAGCATTGTTTTGAACAGTTTCATTAGAGTTTTGCTCAAGATAGGCAAAATCATAGTTATATAAATATTTGCTGCCATCGTAATTACCCAGATAAACATCAGCAGCTACGCCTACAGCTTTAAGGGCAACACCAAGTGCATCGGTCACAGCTTTTTTGTAGCCTTCATCTATGGCAACCAATTTACCTTTTTGCATTTCAACGATAGCTGAACCTCCATTACCGAAAAATTCTTCACCCCACACGCCATCAATTTTGGTTTTTACAGCTACCTCAGCAAATGCCATAACAGTTCCATCAGCTGCGACTTCTGACCACAGGCGAACATTTCTATAGGTCCAACCATGACCCACAGGACCAAATGCTTGAGTCATTGCCATTAACCGCCACTGAGGGTTGATGTCGGATTTACCTTTAAGATAGCCAAACTCAATTTTTTTCAAGAAATTAGTTGGTGTTTGTTTAACGCTATTCCAAATATGAAGATTTGGTAGTTTTTCTTTATTTGACATGTCAGATCCCCTCAATTCGACTTGGCGTTGTTATATGCAATACGCTGGTTTGCACTGTACGGTGTGCGTTGAAAACATTCCTTTGAGAACATTTCTGCACGTTCTTTTTTGCGTCTGAAATTAATTTCTTGTTGTAAGTTACGAAGTATCCAAGGCTTAGACTTTAATAAATCAGGATCTACTGGTGTGCCGCCGTTTTCATCTTCAATGCGAATATCAGTAAACTTCCAGTTTGTTGAAAAGGTCTGAGGTCCTAAGCGAACGTGATAACGACCTTGGTCATCGCGGGTAATAAACTCGCGGAATGGGGTAGTGAAGCGTTTCTTATTCATCAGATCGCCTCCGCTAATTTATTCTTTTCGATATATGCCGCTAGTTGCGCATTGATGTTGCGGTGATCGTCGTAGATCGTGAAGTCTTTATAATTGTTGCCATTGGCATCAGTGATTTGACCGATCTCAAGATTAATGATGTCTATAGCTGTGAACTCTGAACCAGGCACGCCGTAACTGTCTGGGTGCTTGTCGAAAACAAACTTTACGGGTACACGAAAGCCGTCAAGATTAATAACAGCTTCGCCTGTAATGTCAGAAGTGAGTTTTAGTGCCATAACGCCGTAGTAGCTTGGCTTTACGTTTGCTAATGTTGGCTGGCTTGAATGAGCTGCTTGGTAATCACAAGATGAAACAGCTGAAGCTATCCCAACGATTAAAAGACTTGCAGTTACCCATGTACCCAATACAACTTTTCCAAATTGAAAAGCTGAATTGCTTTGAATTGTGTTTTGTTCCATAATCAACCTCATGTTGTGGAAAGCCCTGATCGCCGTGGTAAGTGTTCGGGGCTTTTTGCTGTCTATGGAAAAATAGTAAGCTAACTTACCTTTGTGGTCAAGTGTTTTGGTAATTTAAATTACTTATGTTTAAATATAACTTACTTTTTATGTTTTAATAGACAAAAGAAAACCCACACTGGGGTGGGTTGGATGGAGTTTATTAAGATGAATAAAAAAGATTTTCGAGCAAAACTATATCAAACTTATATTGCTTCAGGCATGAGAGATCACTCACTCATACAAGAATATATTAAGGCTGCTGAATCATTCGTATTTCACAACAGCCAAATCACAGTGAGCAGACACGGTATTCTTGATGACAAGAGTGGTGCTAACAAGAACCCAACTATGGGTTCACGCGCACTAGGTAATAATGAACATCCATCAAACCATATAGTAGATTCAGGTCGAAATTGTATTGAGACCTCAGGAGATACAGCTACCAACCACCTAACTAAAATGATTGAAGATGATCGGGCTATTGCCAGGTCTTCGCTTAAACTTATTTATCAACATCAGTTTGCAACTGTGGATGAGTTAGTTCAGCACATGGCTCGGTTGGCTTATGGCGATGCATGTCTCAAAATAGATCCCTTGGAAAATCTCACCGAAGCTGGCAAGATTTTAAGAGAAAATGGGAATGACTCTAGTAGAAGCTTTTGCGAAGAATAGTTATTTCAGTTTTTTCACAAGCCCAGCCACAGCAACAACATTGTAGTCAACATTACCAATTGTTGACTCAATTTTTTTGATTCTCTTCTCTAATCCATCTAGTTTATTGCCAATATTATGATAGTCCATAACACCAACAGGAACTCCGCATGATGAGCATTGCACAAATATTAATTTAAAACTTGAATTTTTAATTCGATCTTGCTGGACCAATTCAAATGCTGAAGAGCCGCAACTACCACACTTCGATCTTGCCATAATTTTATCTCCACCCGATCTGTTGTCATGACTGTGTCGGGTTCACAGTTTTATTATGGTTTAACTAAAGCCGACTCTAAGTGACCAACAAAACTCAATTCGTTAAGCTGCTCTTTGGTAATAACTTCATCAGGGTATTTATTCTTATCAGGATTGTCACTTTGCAAGCGAACCGTCTCATTATCAATACTAATAAAAATTCGCTTCATGCGTAATAAACCACTATGAATAAACACATAGACATCGCCATTGATGATGCTTGATGTATCAACTGGGGATACATCTACGAATAAAGGGCTATCAGGCGCTACGGTTGGCCACATGCTGTATTCAGCAGAATAAATTACACGCAGGTTCTTAGGATTAGCCTTAATACCAAGCAGCTTCAAGATATTAGGATCTATATCAAGATAATCTGTAATTTCTTCCAAAAAGTTTGTGACTCCATTGCCACATGAAGCCTTAACATCCTTATGCACAGGTATCCTTACTGTATTTTTGTTGTCATAAGATGGATTGAATTTCAATGGTGAAATATAAACCTCATCTTTCAATTGAGTATTTTTTGATGAACTCTTATTGTCGCCAGTCAAAAGCCATTCAGGGCTGCTATGTAAGGCATTTGATAACAACATTAAGCTTTCATGCTTAGGGGTGTTTTCATCTTTTTCCCAGTAAATAACTGAAGTTTTAGACACTCCAACCTTGTCAGCTAATTGTTGCTGAGTGAGCTTTAGTTCTTTTCGTAACTGCTTAAGTCTTGTTCCAAGAGTTTCCATCAGCTAAACACCAATTTTACATGTAAGTTATCTTACCAATTGACAAGGTAAGTTTTATGCTATTAAATAAGGTAAGTTAAATTACTTTAGGGCGACTCAGATGACTAAATCTGAAGCTTTGACACTGCTTAATTGCACCGTTACTCAGCTAGCAGAGAAGTTAGGAATCTCACATAACGCAATCAGTCAATGGGATGAAAACAGGATTCCATTGGCTCGTGAATATCAAATTCTAGACTTAGCAAAAGGTAAGGTGCCTATAAAGCGTAATTCTCTAATTTCCTAACTGGAATAAATACACATGCAAATAGACAGAGTTATTAAACCAAAACTACTTATCAACATTAGCACTCGAGTAGACACATGCACACAAGAGTTGGTTGACAGTGTTGCTGAACAAAATGGATTAGACCGAGCGAAATGGATGAGAGAAGCCATAGATTTGAAACTACAAATTGATTTAGGCCAATCATCAGTTGAAGAGTTGAAAAAATCAAAGAATACAACGTATTCCAACGAATACAGGAATGTATTCAAAAATCTGTTTTCAGTATTCCAGATAAGCAAAAAGCCCGATGTGCGAGATCGAGCTTTTAGTGTTCATTAACCAAGGAGATCAAATCACATGACCAATATACCAAAACACCCATGCGCTAACAAGTGCAGTGAATTTAAAGCAGAGCAGTGCAAGCATTGTTTGATTTCTACAGATTTCGAACTATCAGCTAATGCTGATTATGTAGTGGGTGACACAGTGGTATTTAAAGATAGTGATATGCATGACTCTTTAATGGCTGTGTCTCAAGTTGATGAACATAGCGTGTTTTTGGATGGCGGGGAAAAGTTCGTTCTAAAGCATCTATTGAGACATGCGTCAACCACGGAACTTAAAGCTAAGCGCAGGTTATCAAAAGAAAACCGCACAACTTGTATGGGTGACGACTCATATCTCGAAAACAGCATTTCACCACTTTGCAAAAGCTATTCAAATGATGAGCAGATTCATTTGAGTAAAGCTTTGGATGCACAAAAGGAGGTTTCATGAACTCCAAATTTCAAAAACAACCAGAGTTTAAGCAAGATCAGCAGGTTCAATCATTTTATGAACCCGCATTGCGATTGCTTGATCTTATGTTTGAAAGAAAGAAGCAAAACTTAAGATCAAAAGGTTATGACGAAAATAATGCCGCAGTTACCAAAGTTGAATTTTTAGAAACTATGGCGCGTCAATTTCGAATAACACAATGGCTATCTCAGCAGATTGTCAGCAGCCTCATAAAAGCTGATCAGGTGCATTCATTTGGAGGTTACATAAAACCCAAGGCTGGTGAATCATGAGATATGCAGCAAAGAGAAAGCAGGAAATATCCGTTTCTAAATCACCTGTTGAAAATGTGATTCCGTTAGAGCAGCCAGTGAAAATCTACACAGCAATAGAACTAGCTGCAATGCCTTTGTCAAAAATGAACGCAGCAATAGAAGCTCAAGAAAGATTTTACATGCTTGAAGAAACTACTCATATGGGGGGGCAAGCCATAGCAGTTCGCCGTCTTATGGAGGATGGACACTTGTTAATTCAAGTGAAAGAAAAGTCACGTACACGGTACAAGATCAACAACGAGTTTATTCCACCAAGGATTATTCGTCAGTTGGAAAAGCGCGGGTTAGTGAAATTAAAGGCGGTGAAGTAAATGTATAAATACCTTCATCACATAAGTGATTTCATGGTCGATACGGCACACTTAACTCCATTGGAGGAGTGTTTCTATCGCCGTGCAATCGACTTTTATTATTTAAATGAAAAGCCATTACCCAAAGAAACCCAGTCGGTTTTTCGTCGGTTACGTGCAATAACCCAAGAAGAAAGAGAAGCTGTAATAAATGTGCTTAATGATTTCTTTGTTGAGCAAGATGATGGTTTTCACAATAAGCGATGTGATGCTGAAATTGCTGAATACCACCAAAATGCGAACAAAAATCGGGAAAACGGAAAAAAAGGCGGTCGACCTCGTAAAAATAAACCTAGTGGAAACCAAAATGAAAGCGTTTCGGATAATTCAGAAAACCCACTAGAAACCCAGTCGGTTAATTTGGGTTCTGAAAGTGAAACCCAAAAAACCTTAACCGTAAACCGATAACCGATAACCGTAAACCAAATATTAATACACACACACAAAGCGCGAGCGAAAATCAAAAACCACAGTCCGAAGAATCAAAACCATGGAAGCCCGATTCTGAGATTTTACTCAACGTGATTCGACAGAGCGTCGGTGCCCAAGCTGAGCAAGTCATCGCTATGCCTGATTACGATTTCCACCTGGGTAACTTCAACGCCCACTGGGAAAACAAGATCGACCTCACTGAAAACCAGCGAACGAGAAAGTTTGCTCAATGGTTGATTCTTGAGTTCAAAAAAATCAAACCATCTGGACAACAGAAACCATCAAGCAAAACAAATACCGCTGTAAGCAGAAATGTGAATGATGCATGGGGCGAACCACAGGATTACGCACCTGCAGTCGATGATATTGATTTGGAGGGTATGCTGTGAACGCACTAGCAAAAGAACTCACTAAAAAAATCACAGAAACCGATCGGTTTTGTGAAAAACACAAAGAGCGGATGATCAGTGTTGGTGGTCGAGATTTCTGCAAAACATGTGCTTTAAAATCAGTTGAGCAGGCGCAAATTGATCACCATCAAGCTGTGAATCAGATGGTTCGTGAAAAACACTTTGCAGGCGCAATGCTTCCAGATCGGCATCTTGAGAGTGGTTTTAAAAATTACATTGTTCAAAACCAAGGTCAGAAAAATGCTAAAGCACAGTGTCAGTCATTTGCTAAAGATTTCAACGTTGGTATTAAGCGCAATCTAATCATGGTTGGGCGAACTGGTACAGGTAAAACCCATTTGTCATGTGCGATAGCTCGCAATGTTTTGGATCAGCGCAGCTATGTTCGCTATGTGACTTCTGAAGATATGGCAAACGAGATAGCCAATGCTTGGACTAAAACCGATGACAGCGAATCAAGCGCCGTGTGGCGTTTCACTGATTATGATCTTTTAATCATTGATGAATATGGCTTGCATGATCAACACGAAAGCCGATTGCAACTTGTGCACAAAGTTCTTTATTCGCGTTATGACGCAAAAAAACCAACGGTCTTAATTTCAAATTTATCGCTTCATTCAACTGAAAATTCACAAGGCTTGAAAGACAACTTGGGCGACCGATTGTGGTCTCGTTTCCAACATGATGGATTAACTTTGGTTGAGTGTAACTGGGCAGATTCACGTATTGGTGGCAATCATGGCTAATCTTAAAAAAGGCGATCGAGTGAAAGTTGATTTCATAAACAATCCAGAAACAATTCACGCTGGTACTCACTTCACTGGTTACGGTGTTTTAGATCGAGTTGAGGATGGGCGAGTGTTTGGAAGATTGGAGGATGGGCAGACGTTTATGTGTCTTGAGGGTGATGTGGAGGTTATAGAGCATGATGTGGCGATAAATGAACTATCAAAATTTGGCTGCACCTGCTTTCAATTAAACGGCAAAGAGCATTCATTTGGAGATATTAATTATAAGTTTTGCCCTGAGTGCGTGGAGTATTTTGAGGGTATGGCTGCTGTTGATGAATGCTATATCGCATATGGAGGACCTGAATATGAAGATGAGTTTGCCGAAGATGAGGAGCAAAGTTAATGACTTTATGTGTTGGAGATCTTGTTTGTCCTGACCCAGATGCTTTTAAACAGGCTAGTTGGAATCCTCAAGGCGAATTAAGAGTTTCATTCGTTAAGAAAGGCAAAAGAACTGGAATGTTAGTTGTTCAAGCCAAAGATGAGCGAGGGTACAAGTACACAGGTTTTGAGAATAGCTTTGTGAAAGTCGCTGAGAATAAATCTAAATGACTTCAATGAGCATCGATCAATACCGCCGTGAAATTCTCAAGCAATGCGATAAGCCTAAGGCGACTAAACGCAATAAGTTTAATGCTCAGAAAGTTGAATTAGACGGCATGACATTCGACAGCAAGAAAGAACATAAGCGGTACATCGAGCTTAAAGCAATGCAACAACGTGGCGAGATCTTTGAATTAGAACATCACACTAAATTTGAACTTGCGCCAAAGATCAAACTGGAAGGAGAGAAAAGGGCAAAGCCAGCACTGCGATATTTTGCAGATTTCACTTACTACAACATTACTGGTGAGTACATCGTTGAAGATGTGAAGTCAGCAGCGACAAGAAAGTTAGCGAGCTATCGCAATAAAAAACATTTAATGAAAACGGTTTTTAATATTGATGTACGAGAGGTTTGATTGATGAATGCGACTGTAAAACAACAAAAGATTAATTGGTTGAACCGCTCTGCACACCAGTGGCTTGATCAATATGGCATTTGGGTGAGATCTGCGGATTTTAAGCATTCAGCCAATCCGATAGCGGTAGCGATGGATCAAGCGGATATAGCTCGAATCCGCAGCAGTAAGATTTCAACACCATGTGAAATTACCGATTTTGAAGCAGTTGAAGTGGGTAAGCTTTTGGCAAAAATGAATAACGACAGTCGGGAGTATCTAGCTGAGCGTGCATGGTTGTTGATTCTTAAATATGAGAATGATTGGTCTTACCAGACAATTGCTAATACCCACAAAGTGAGCAAGGCAACGGTGCGTAGAGAGATCGATTTAGGTCTTGCGTATTTGGATGGTGTTATTGAGTTAAAGGCAGAGGTTTGACAATGTTTTTAATTCACTGTAATTTAAATATGCACCCGCAAAATCGGGTGCTTGGATTGACCTCCAGTTATCAACATTCGGCTACAGCCGCATTAGCGGTTTTATTTTGCCTATAGTTTTCTGCACCCTGTAGAAAATGCCCGTTATGGCGGGTTAGGCGGGAGCACTTCGGTGCGCCAGTCCGAATGCTGGTAAGGTCAATCCTGTCTAATCTGCCACCCTAATTGCTTGACCTCAATTTTGGTGGTGAAAATTCCTCTCATTCGGAGTATTCACTATGAATGCAATTTCTAATTTTACTTTTCACAATGATTATAACGTTCGCATTATCGATATTAATGGCGAATTTTGGTTTGTCGCTACCGACGTTGCAAATGCTTTAGATTATCGTGATGCTGGTAACATGGTTCGTAATTTAGATGATGATGAAAGGGGTACTCACAATATGAGTACCCCCTCTGGAGACCAGAATTTATCTATCATCAATGAATCTGGACTCTATTCAGCAATACTTAAAAGCCGTAAGCCCGAAGCCAAGAAATTCAAGAAGTGGGTGACATCCGAGGTTCTCCCAGCCATCCGTAAGACAGGCAAATACGAAGCACCAAAACCAATCGAGAAACGCGACTATATTAACAATAGCGACATGCTAAATATTAAGCGTTTGATTTGGGCTTGTACGCATCATATCAGTCATGGCGAAGCATTTAAGTTTGGTATTTGGCACTCACTACGCAAAGTCACTGGTGTGCCAAGCCCCGCAAAATTTGAGGTTCAACATTTACCGATCTTAGCGCAAGAATTTCAGCGTATTCTTAATATTGTTGAGCCGTACTTTGAGGCAAGACGCGAATGTGAACTCGCCTTGATTAAACGTGTTATCCGTGAACGTGGAGACCACAAGGTGGTGCAGGCAATACTGGATGAGATGAAAGCATCCGCAACCGATTTCAATGAGACACTGCAAAAGCATTTGCCGATGGTGTTTGATCAGGACTGTTTGAATTTACTCAATCGCCGACCTAATGGTTATGATCATAGCGATTGCAGTGAGCGATTGATATAATTCACACTTGACTGTGTAACACACTTCGTTTAGATTTGTGATATGGTGGACGAAGTTATAGCGATTCACCGAGAAATTAAGCCTGCATTTATATGCGGGCTTTTTATTGTCTGTAAAAAGGCAATTATATCCTGCAAGTGTGCCAGCTTGCAGAACATGCCTTGAGTAAACGCCTAGATGTTGTAGGCATTCTGGCTAGGGCTTGGCAACCCGACCTTTAAAGAGAGTGAAAGCAAGTAAAGCAGACCGTGCATGTTAGGTTTGTGTGATTGTGAGTAGTGCGGGCCACAGCGTAGACCACTGTGGCAATCCAGATTTATTTTGCCGAACGGATTACGGCGCATGAAGCTCTGCCAACACACTAGTTATTGGCAGGGCTTTTTACTTTCTTGTTTGGAGGTCCTATGCATCAAAACATTGATATTGAAATACGGCAAACTGAACAAGAAATAAAACACCTGGGTAGTTGCACAACAAAAGGCCTTACAGATGAACAGATCGCTCAACAAGATGAGCGATTTTTTTTGGCCATTTCAAAATTAAAGTGGTTGAAAGGTCGCCGTGATATCCGAGTTTGACTATGAAAAATGAAATTGGTTTCGTGGTAAAGGCAAGGCCATATCCACCCGAACATATTTTTTTGATGGATACACCAGACTTTGTTCCTGCACCAGAATTATGGCAGTGGATAAAGTCTATCTTTCTTAATCCCGAACATAAGCTATTTAATCCTGATCATGTACATTTGGGAGCTTTCTACTATCCACAAATCGCCGTGATGTGGGCTAAAGGAGGATTTCAGAAACAAGGTCGGTTTGTAGTTGGTCAAACTGAAAAGATCATGATTAATGCAAGTGGATGGAAGAAAGAAAGGCAGGAAGAACAGTTTTATCAATGGTTCAATGATTTACCTGATTACTTGATCACGATTGATGCGACTTATGCCCAGCATGCAAACGATGTTGATTTCTGTGCATTGATTGAACATGAGCTTTATCACATCGCCCATAAGAAAGACGAATGGGGTATTCCATCCTATAACCGTGAAACGGGTAAGCCTAAGCTGACGATTCAAGGTCATGACGTAGAAGAGTTTACGGGCGTAGTTCGCCGTTATGGTGCTAATAAGGAAGTACAAGAAATGGTGAATGCTGCAAATCAACGGCCAACTGTGGCAAAGGCTGATATCTATCATGCTTGTGGGACTTGCTTTCTAAGAGTGGTTTAAATTTTTTTGCCATTCTACCTTGATGTACCTTGATGGAATGGTTGAAATGGCACGTATTACAAAAAAGGTGAAACTGTTCATCGTGAGGATGCTTGCTGAGTTTGAAACCCCGACAAGTACATCTAAAGCAGTTAAAGATATTTTTAATGTTGAAGTGAGCCCACAGCAGTGTGAGCTATATGATCCTACAAAAAGAATGGGTCAGGACTTAGGCCAAGAGCTTAGAGACAAATTCTTTGAATATCGCCGTATAGCTAATGAAGAGCTAGAAGCGATTCCAATTGCCAACAAGCGTTACCGTCTTCAGCTATTACAACAGCTTGTAGAGAAATACCCTGATAACCCTGTGTTGATTCCAAAATGGGCAGAACAAGCCGCAAAAGAGATGGGTGGGTTATTTACCAATCGTCAAGAGGTAACTGGTGCAAACGGCGGGCCTGTAGAAACAGTTAATTCAAATACAAATGTGAATAGCTATCTGGAGGCAAGGAAAATGGCTTTAGATGATTACTAAATCAGATTACAAGTTAGCAATCCAAATTGAAGCCCAAGAAGATCTCTATTTCTTCTCGCGCTACATGTTTAAAGAGCGTCGGAAATATAAATGGCTTCATAACTGGCATCATAGAGTTGTATGTGATGCTTTGATGAAAGTATTTCGTGGCGAAACCAAACGATTAATTATTAATATCCCGCCTCGCTACTCTAAAACAGAACTTGCTGTGATTAATTTTATGGCGTGGTGCTTTGGAAAAGTGCCTGATAGCGAATTCATCCACATTAGTTATTCGGCAACCCTAGCGGCTAACAATGCATTTCAAACACGTAATTTAGTGCAGGAAACGGCGTTTAAAAACGTATTCCCTGACTTTGTACTTCGAGATGATAGTAAAGCTAAGGATGACTGGCGCACCAAAGCAGGTGGTGTGTGTTATGCACAAGGTACAGGGGGTACAATTACAGGTTTTGGTGCAGGTAAGTTCCGAGACAGCTTTGGTGGGGCAATAATTATCGATGATCCACATAAAGCAAGTGAGGCGACTTCAAGCACAATCAGGAAGAATGTAATTGAGTGGTTCCAAAACACACTTGAATCTCGTACCAACTCTCCAGAAACCCCGATTATTGTCATTATGCAGAGATTACATGAAGAGGATCTGGCTGGTTGGCTATTAGATGGTGGTAATGGTGAGGAATGGGAGCATATCTGCTTATCAGCTATTCAGCCAGACGGCACAGCATTATGGCCAGAAAAGCACACTATTGAGCGTTTGCGTATCATGGAAGAAACATCGCCGTATGTTTTTTCAGGGCAGTATCTGCAACGACCATCACCGCCAGCAGGCGGTTTTTTTAAGCCTGATAAAATTGAGATTGTTGATGCTTTACCTACAGACATTGTTAAAGAATGCCGAGCATGGGATCTAGCAGCAACAGAGAATGAAGGTGATTACACAGCGGGGCCTAAACTGGCGAAAGCACCAGATAACACAATCTACATCACGGACATGGTGCGTGGTCGTTGGGGACCTGATGGTGTGGAAAATACTATTACCCAAACAGCGCAGATGGATGGCAAAGGCGTTTATATACGCTTGCCTCAAGACCCTGGTCAGGCAGGAAAGTCCCAAGCAAAAAACTTTGTCGCTAGGCTTTCTGGATTCAAGGTTAAAGCTGAGCCTGTATCGGGTGACAAGATTACCAGAGCGCAACCATTTGCAGCTCAAGTCAACGTTGGAAATGTGAAAATGCTTCGTGGCGAATGGAATAAGGCACTGATTGAAGAATTAAGAAACTTTCCAAATGCAAAACATGACGATCAGGTCGATGGTTGTAGTGATGCATTCAATGATCTAAACGAATCTCGTCAAGCTAAGAAACCTGCAACTGCAGGAAGTCGTACATTTTAATTAAGGTATCAAAATGGCAAAGTCAAAAAACAAGGACAAAGCGCCTAAAAAGGCTTTGTCTAATGGGTCTTTATATTCTCAAGAAGCGGTCAGCCAATTTTATAAGTTAAGCAAACAGCTTGATTTGGATGAGACTTTACGAAAAGCAGGGATTCAACGTCATCGCTTAGCCATTCTTCTTGATGATGATGAGATTGGGCAAGCGGTTGAAACACGTATTGATGCATTGCTTACAACTCCATTTCGCATTGAGCCAAGTGATACACCAGAAGCCATTTTATTAATGCAAGAGATTAAGAAATGGTTTGTTGAGATTGCAACGGGATCAATTAACGCTTTGCTATTCGGCTACTCAGTTTTAGAAGCGGTCTATGATCAGACTGATGACGGACAAATAGGTTTGAACTGGATCGGTGAAAAGCCGATGGAATGGTTCGAGCCTAAAAATGATGGGCGCTTGATCTATCGTCTAGATGAGTCTGGTAAAGAGTCGGAAGTCGATCAGATATTTAAATTCTTTTTGACACAGCGAAAAGCAACATATAAGCAGCCATACGGTAAAGCATTACTCACCGTTGTGTATTGGTTAGATTTCTTTCGTAAGAATGGCTTTAAGTTCTGGGCGAAGTTTTTAGAGCGTTTTGGCACGCCGATTTTAAAAGGTAAGTGCAAAAACTCTGAACCAGATGACATGAATCAAGCGCTACTCAATGCACATGCTCAGAGTGTAATTTCGATTGATGCAGAAGATGAAGTTGAGATATTGGCGGTATCTTCAAATGGGAATGCTGGTACATCATTTGAAACCTTTAACAATACGATTATTCGTCAGATTCAAAAGGTAATCTTAGGGCAAACCCTTACAAGTGGAACGGATGGTACAGGTAGCCGCGCATTGGGTGAAGTGCATGAGAATGTGCGTAAAGATAAACTGAATGCGGATATTCGATTAGTTACACCTACGTTTCAAGCCATTGTTAATGCGCTTTGTGCCTTAAATGGTTGGGGCGAGCATGAAATTATCTTGGGTGAGAACTCTAAGCAGCTCAATAAAGATCAGGCTGAGCGTGACGTAAAGCTTAAAGATGCGGGTGCAGTATTTACCAATCAATATTTTATCCGTGAGTATGGATTGCAAGAAGGTGATTTGGCAGAGCCTTTACCAAGTCAGACACCACAACCGCAATTTAAAGCAATTCCAAGCAAGCCTTTTAGTTTTGCTGCAAGTGTTAAGGGCCTTACACAAGAGCAGCAAGAGCTTGATGAGCTGGCGGATCAAAACTTTAAGTTGTTATCAGATAACGACCTGAAAGATTTGATTCTGAATAGTGAAAGCATTGAAGAACTGCAAACAAGTCTATTTGCTATCGCTAAGACTGCTGACAAATCACAGTTTAATGAAGTGCTAGATCGAGCTTTGTTCGCTGCTGATATTTTGGGATATATGCATTCAAAAGAGGGGCGTTAAATGGACAATATGACGCTCTTACAAGCTATTGCATTTGCTCGTTCAAGAGGTGTTTTACTGCCTGCCGACTACTATGCACTTGATTTAAATACGCGCCAATATGCTTCTACTGTGAGCCATTTGGCGGGTCTTGATCAGATTCAATCTGTATTGGATTCAGCTTATAAGGTTTTGGAGAGTGGCGGTACTTTTAGAGACTTTCAAAAACTGGTTGAGGAGAATGGCATTGAGTTGTCAGAGGTGCATTTAGACAATGTGTTTCGCACCAATATTCAAAATGCTTATGCTCATGGCAGGTGGTTACATCAGCAACAGAATAAAGATAAACGCCCTTATCTTGAATATTTTGCAATCAACGACAAAAGAACTCGTCCAAGTCATTTAGAGTTAGATGGCGTTATTCGACACATTGACGATCCGTTTTGGCAGAAATGGTATCCGCCAAATGGGTATAGATGCCGATGCACGATTAATGCAATCACTGAAAAGCAAGCTATCCGAAAAGGAATAACATCCAATGAGGATTTGCCAAATGTTGAGCCTGATACGGGTTGGGCTTTTCAGCCGTCTAACTATGATAAGCAGCCAAACGAGATACTTAAATCGAAAGAAGCAAGTAAAACGATTACGCCTGATGCTAAAACAGAAGTCATTGATCTTCGAAAAAAAACGTTGGTTGATACCGAAGTTGACCAGATTATCAAGACAAGCATTTCAGATTTAACAGATGAGAAGCAAGTAATTATTGATGAAATGGTCGATAAAGCAGTTCGATTAGACCCGAATATCAGACCGAGTGACTTGCGTATCACTTTGGATTTAGCTGATGAAAAAGAAAACGCTTTGACGACAATTCTGAAACAGGCGGAACTTCAAAAAGATCAGGATGGAACAGCGGGCAAAAGCATTTGGGACAAAGTTGTAGGTGCATTTAATCGGCTGTTCACATTAGCAAAGAATACGGCAAGCAAGCTCACTGGTAATTCAATTCGCGGCATTGATGATTTGAGTTTAACTGTGGGAAGTGTAATTGGTATTCAAACGCCAACATTGTTCAAACAAGCGCAAAAGGTTGGCAAACAGATCGCCATTCTTGATGCAAAGGGTGTGGCGCTAGACTTGAGTAAGATTAGTGGCATGAATGGCGCACTATTGGCTCCTGATTTGAATTTAGAAGTCGTTAGCAACACAGATGAGCAACTCGTACTGAAACGAACTAAAGAGCAAGCTACACGCTATTTCATAGCGAATCAGACAGTATTTAGTCTTTACTAAACCTTTCAACAGATACAACGGCCTTTAAGGTCGTTTTTTTATGGGTGAAATATGCCAAAAACTGAAGAAAAGCAAAACCAATATTGCTTTCAACTTGGGCAGCTAAATGTAGATGCTCAGGAAGATGGCAAGAAAAAGCGGACGTTCTCAGGTGTTGCATACAGCGGCGAAGTGATTACCGACCATTGGTACTGGAAACAAGTCATTTTTGATCTTGATTCAATGCAGATTAAGGGTCGTATCCCCGCACTACTTGAGCATTCGTCTTATCAACGTGCAGGCGCAATCGAAAGTCATTCAATCAGCTATGAATCAGGTCTAACTGTTAGCGGAATCTTACTTAGTAATGAGTTTGGCGCACAGGTAGCAAGTGATTCAGATGACGGCTTTCCGTGGCAAATGTCAGTACGCATTGAGCCGTCAAGCATTGACGAGATTCAGGCAGGCAACACAGTCACAGTAAACGGTAAGTTATTACATGGGCCAATCACCGTATTCCGTGGCGGTCGTATTAGAGAAGTTTCGTTTTGTGCATTAGGTGCAGATGAAAACACAATGGCAGTGGCAGCAAGTCACAATCCAAACAATCCACAAGAGGACACAGACGTGACCGAATTAGAACAACTTAAAGAGGCTAATCAACAGCTGACAACTGAGCGTGATAATGCTGTAAATGAACTTAAACAGTTCAAAGCCGAGAAGCGCAATGATGATATTTCAGCACTAGAAAAAGAATTGAAAACACAATTCAGTGTTGAAGATAAAGCGGCATATACAGCAATGGATGATGCAAGTTTTTCATTCACAGCTAAACAATTGCGCCAGTTTTCAGGGAAAAACAGTCCTGCAAGTAATGGCTCAAGCAATTTATTCACCCATCAAGCGAAATCTGATGGAAGTGAAAAACAAACTTTTAGTGCTGGTTCTCTTGTAGACCAAGCAAAACAACGCAAATAAGGGGAAGCAGAAATGGTTCAAACAGTAACAGATAGTCATTCAGCAGTAACTGATGTAATTGCTTGGGAAGTTGAAGGTAATCATCGTCCAAGTCGTAAAAACGTGACAATTGCAGCGAGTCAAAGCTTGGTAAATGGTCAAGTGATTGCATTTGATGGCAGTGGGAACGTAATCAAGTTTAGCGTTCAGGCGACTAATGCTGCAGCAGGTATTTACATTGGCGATCCAGTGGTCACTGGTTCAGGACAAACAGCGCAAGGAGTGGTTATTGCGCGTGATGCACGCTTTGCAGAAGGCAAGTTGGCTTATGCGTCTGGCGTAACCGCTGGTGAGAAAACTAATGCTGTGACAGCGTTGGCAGCTCTAAATATTTTGCCAGTTCGTTCAGCTTAATAGGGGATTAAAATGAATTTAGACCAATCAGTTTTTAGTACAGAAGAACTATCTTTAGCAATTACAAATTTACCGACTCGAATTGGTAATCCGTCAGACATTGAATTGTTCCGCCCGATTGCTGGCACGACAAACAGCTTTGCTGCTGAGTTCATGACAGAAAGCAATATTCTTGTACCAACAACAGCTTGGGGTGGTGTAGCACCTAAAAACAGTTCAGGTACTCGTATTGCAAAGTCTTGGACAATTCCACACATGCCGCTTGAAGATGTTGTTTTAGCATCGGATGTGATGGGTGTACGTGCGTTTGGTAGCACTGCTGCTGAAACAGTAAGCGGAAAAGTTCTTGACCGTTTACAAGCAATGAAAAACAAGATTGATACAACACTTGCTTTTCGCCGCTTAAAAGCCAAGCAAGGGATTATTGTTGATGCTGATGGCTCAACGATTATTAATTATTTCACCGACTTTGGCGTTACACAAACCGAGGTTGATTTTGATCTTGGTACAGCAACAACAAACGTTGCGGAAAAATGCCAAGATGTAATTGACAATATCGAAGATGCTTTAGGTCAAGAGATTTACACGTCAATCGAAGTTGAAGTGGATCGTGCTTTTTATGATGCTTTGGTGTCTCATAAGAACGTTCGTGAAGTGTTCTTAGGCTGGTCTGCTGCTGAACAAAAACTAGGTCGTTCGAATACGTCAGGTTTTGAATTTGGCGGATTGAAGTTCATTGTGAATCGTCAATCAGTTGGTGGTACGCCGATTTATGCAACCAAAACAGGTACAGCATATCCACGTGGCACTCAAGATGTGTTTGTCACTGCATTAGCGCCTGCTGACTTCAACGAAACAGTGAATACTTTAGCATTGCCGTACTATGCTAAACAGCGCACTAAAGACTTTGATCGCGGTTTTGATTTGCATGTTCAAGCAAACCAACTGCCAACGGTATTGAAGCCGAAAGCATTGGTGAAGGTGAAATCAACTACATAATGGTGGCTGTCATGTACGCAACACGCGATGACATGGTGAAGCGTTACAGCCTGACAGAAGTATCACAGTTAGAGCGTTATTTAACAGGGGGTGAGTCTGTTGATGCTGCAATAGCAGATGCAGGCTCAATTATTGACGGTTGGATTGGTGCTAAGTATGCCGTCCCTCTTGAATACCCACCTGACAATATAAAAATCTTTGTCTGTGATATTGCCCGTTATTTACTTTGGAAAAGCAAAGCATCTGAAGAAGTCCGTAGACGTTATGACGATGCGATGAGCTATCTAAAGGGCGTTTCAAAAGGCACAAACGTTTTACTTGTTAAAAATCCAACAACTCAAGAAGTTAAGCCTGCTGCTAAATCACCTACCACTATGCCAATTGGGACTACATATCGTGGCGGTGTTTTTAGCGATGATGTTTTAAACAAGATGCCAAGCATCAAGTGAGGCAAACATGGCGGATAAACAGGGATTTTACTTTCAAGGTGAAGAAAAGCTTCGGGATTGGCTGCGCAAAGTAGAGGCGAAAGCAGGGGATCATAAAGATCTCTATGACGAGTTGGGCGATATTCTACTTGAGGGTGTTCATGACCGCTTTAAGCGAGGTGTAGCACCAGATGGCAGACCTTGGCAAAAATCATGGCGGGCAATTGCTCAGAAGGGCCAAACATTAAGAGATACGGGGCGATTATTAAACTCAATCCGTACTCGACTTAATAAAAATGGCGTTTCAATTCTCACTGATGTTCTATATGCAAAGCTGATGCACTACGGTGGAACCATTAGAGCGAAGAATAAGCCTTATCTTGTTTTTAAAACTCCCACGGGCGGTTGGGTAAAGCGTAAATCAATCACGGTTCCTGCACGTCCAATTTTCGGTGTATCGGAAGATGATGCACAGAATATGCTGACTACGATGGAGAGCTATTTGGAGGATTTATTAAAAGATGCCAAGTAATTATTTTGCGCTTGAGTCAATCATTAAAGCGCATCTGCAAGACATTGAGTCTATTCAAGCTGTATACACGCCTTTTTCTGTTGATGACATGCTTGAGTCTACAGCGGTTGCACCATCAATTAGCGTTATTTATGTGGATGATCGAGTGGGTGAGTCGGCAGGCAATGGTTCAGCAAGTATTGTTTATCAGCAATGGCTTATCGTTTTGTGTGTTGAGGAAGCAGGTTCACAGCTTGAAGATACAACGCTGATCCGTAATGCAGCCAGTCCTATGATTCAAGAAATCTTAAAACGTATGCAAGGTTTTAACCCACAAACTGCAGGGTTTAAACAATTTAAGAGAGCAAATGCTGGTGTGCAGCACATGTCTGCAGCGGGCAAGTTATGGTTACCGTATTTGTTCGAGTGTCAATTAATTAATAGCTTTTGAGGTCCTTATGTCCAAGCGATATAAAGCATTAAAACCAGTTGGCCCGTGGTCAAAGGGCGACACAATCGGGGATTTGCCACAAGTGCAGATCGAAAAACTATTAAGCGATGGTTTGATTATTGAAGTCAAAACAGAACCAAAATTAACAAAAGAGGTAAAAGCCAATGGCTAAACAGTATATTTCGTTGCAAGGTAAATTGTACTTATCGCCGATTGTTGCAGGTGTTGCTGGGGCAGCTCGTCATGTGGGGAATGCGCCAGATTTCGAGATCGAGTTAGATGGCGATGTGATCGAACATCAAGAGTCTACAACGGGTCAACGCACTACTGATTTTATGATGACAAGAACTCGTAGCGTAAATTTTAAAGGTACTTTGGAAGAAGCAAGCAAGGAAAATATTGCTTATATTCTTAATGGTCAGGCAACCGCAATTGCAGGCGGAACAGTGACAGCCAAGAATCTTGGCACGGTTGCAGTAGGTCAAGAAGTTGATTTGGGTGGCTACAATGTGTCGAATGTAGTTATCAAAGATTCAACTGGAACGCCAGTTGTTGTTGATGCATCAAAATATAAAGTTGATGCACCTTTCGGTACAGTAACTCTAAGTGATGTAACTGGTTTAACCATGCCATTAACTGCTGACTTTACCGCAGGCACAGCTTCAGTTACCACAATCAATGACCAAGATAGCAAAGAGTACGAGCTTACGTTCCGTGGTATCAACACAGTAGACAATAGCAAAGTCGAAGTGAAGTTGTGGCGTACTAAAAAAGATGCTTCTGCTACATTCCCATTGATTCATGAAGCACTTGGTTCTTATGAAATCAGCGGCATGGCGTTATCTGATGCAGAGAAAGGCAGTGACTCAAGTCTTGGCTTGTTTGGTCGTTTTGTGCAGATTGCAGCACCAGTTTAAGCAATACTTACAGGCACAGGGGCGCATTAGCGTCCTTGCGAAGCTATAACCGCTTCTCATGTGCCTGTATTTCAGGATTTTTTCTATGAATGACTTTTTTCTTTTAAACAATGAATCATTACCGCATGTATTCATTGATCAGAATATTGAGATTAAGCAGATACAGATTAAGAATCTAAACCAGTTTGCTTACTTTGCTGATCCGATAAAGCAATTGGAAAGTTATTCAGTAGAAACAATCAAGCCAATTATTCTTACAAGCATTATTCAGATCATGGGCCTTTGTTCTTTAGTCACTTCACTTGATCCAGAGACTTTCTCAAAACATATCGGGGATCAGGATGCTATTGCTGATCTGATTTTAAAAATCATTCAGGTGAATGAGGCATATTTTAAGGAAGAAAAACCGAAAAACCGAAAAAACGGCAAAGAGAAAATCAAAAAAAACTCTTGGTTTGATTCGTTTCAGTATCTTATTTCAGATGGTCATAGGCAAGATGATATTTTAAATATGTCGTATGGTGCATTTATAGAATATTTAAAAGCAGCTCAACGCCGTGAGTCGCAACGATTGAAAACGATTGCTATAGCAACCCGTGCTGCCAGTGCCAAGAATAATGATTTTGATAAGTTTGTAAGTGGGTTGGATCATTAACTATGGTTTTTTATTGCCACATTCAATCTATGAATATATATTTTAATCAAATATTTATAATTATGGATTGATGTGATGTCTATATTGGAAATTGTTATAGCATGTGGGGTGATTTTAATTCTTGTTTTGCAATTAATTTTATTGCTTAGAAAGAATACTGGTGGAAACGCCTCAGAAATACTCACGCCAATCAATCAAGCGTTTGAGCGTATAGAAAGATTTACTGGGCATGAGCTAGGTCGAAATCGGGAAGAATCTAGCCAACAATCTCGACTAACGAGAGAGGAAATTGGTGGTGCAGTCAAAACTGAGTTGCAAGCCTATGCTCAAACCATGCAACAAAGTTTTAAATTTGTGTCGGATGAGCAGACAAAATATTTAAATTCGCTTGTAGACAGGGTTAATGCATTAAACCAAGCCCAAGCAACACAAGCCGAGCAACTCAGAGAAAAAATTGAGACCAAACTGTCTAATTTACAGAAAGATAACTCGGAACAATTGGAAAAAATGCGTGTCACTGTTGATGAAAAATTACAGGGTACGCTTGAAAAAAGGCTTTCAGAATCATTTCAATTAATTGGTGAGCGCCTTGATCAGGTGCATCGCGGACTTGGTGAAATGCAAGCTTTGGCAAGTGGTGTGGGCGACTTAAAGAAAGTTCTTACAAATGTCAAAACGCGTGGTACATGGGGCGAGGTTCAATTGGGGGTAATGCTTGAACAGGTTTTAACTGTTGATCAGTATGAAACCAATGTTTCCACCAAGGGAAATTCCGAACGAGTTGAGTATGCCGTAAAAATTCCAAGCAAGCATAGTGATGGCGAACATATATGGTTGCCAATTGATGCTAAATTTCCAATAGAGTTTTATACACGATTGGTTGATGCGCAAGAAAATGCAGATGCTGCTGGAGTGGATCAGGCGTTAAAAGACCTAGAAAAATCAATCAAGCAGTGTGCGAGCGATATATCTAAAAAGTATGTGAGTCCACCACTAACTACAGATTTTGCCATTTTGTATCTGCCTACTGAGGGGTTGTTTGCTGAAGTTACTAGGCGTTCTGCATTGGTTGATTTAGTTCAAAGAGATTACCGAATTGTGTTTGCTGGACCAACTACACTATGGTCAATACTGAATAGTTTGCAGATGGGTTTTAGAACATTAGCTATAGAAAAGCGCTCAGGTGAAGTGTGGAATACCTTGGCTGCTGTTAAAACAGAATGGTCTAAATATGGAGAGGCTTTGGATAAGGTTAAGAAAAAACTTGACGAAGCCTCAAGTAGTATTGAGGCTGTTCAGGTTAGAACTCGTGCAGTGGATAGAAAGTTAAAAAGCGTTCATGAGTTGCCAACTACACAGGCTGATGAGATTTTGAGTTTGGAATAATGGTGTGAAAATGAATAGGTTATATATTATTTTGATTATTATTGTTCTGATAATGATTGGGGTCGTTTGGAAATCTAATAGTGATAGAAAGGCTAGAGAAGAAGCATTAGCACTTCAAACGCAACAACATAATCAAAAAATGGCACAGCTAGAAGCAGAACATCAAGCTCAACTAAAACAAGAAGCCCAAGAGAAGTCGATTAAAGAGCAGCAACGTATTGAATATAATAACCAAGTAAAAAACGATGCTGAAAAGTTGGAAATAGAGGCAAAGAGTCTTGAGCAAAATAAAGCTATTGAGAGTATTAATTTTATTGAAGAAAAGGTTCGAAGAAATCTTTTTGATCCCGAAGCTGCAAAATTCCGAAATATTAAAGGCAATTGTGGAGAAATTAATGCTAAAAACAAAATGGGTGGATATACAGGTTATAGGCGTTTTATCTACAACTCAGAGACCGATACTGTATCGATAGAAGAGGATAGTGATGGTTTTTATAATTCGAAAGTAATGGATATTTTATGGGAAAAGAAATGTTCATAATGTAATTTTGAAGTTATTGAATTAAGCCCGACCAAGAGTCGGGTTTTTTATTGTCTAAATTACCCAAGCCGATCTAACAAGTCGGCTTTTTTACGCCTACAGGAAAAGAGAATGACTTCAAACAGTTTAGATTTCTTATTGAACTTACAAGCCAATACTTCAGGCTTTGACCAAGGTATCAACGGGGCAAAGTTTGCGGTAAATGCGCTTGTAGGTGCTATGGCTGCGCTTGGTGTTGGTTTAGGCGTAAAGGAGCTTGCAGAAGCAGCAGACAGCTATGCCATGCTATCAGCCAAGATTCAGCAATCAACTAAAGATAGCGGAAACTTTGAACAGGCTATTGCAGGCGTTCATCAAATCGCACTGCAAACAAACTCAACGCTTGATAACACTGGAACACTGTTTACTCGTTTAAATACAGTTGCAAAGGATATGGGGAAATCCCAGCAATTTGCACTTGATATGACCAGTACCGTCACTAAAGCGATTCAGTTGGGCGGAAGTAGCACGCAAGAAGCAGAAGCAGCAGTCACTCAGTTTATTCAAGCAATGCAAGGCGGTGTGCTTCGTGGTGAAGAATTTAACAGCATCATGGAGGGTGGTTACGGTTTAGCTGAAGCTTTAGCAAAAGGCTTGGGTAAAACCACTGGCGAACTTCGCGCCATGGCTGAGAATGGAGAGCTTTCAGCAGAACGTGTACTTGCAGCACTGGAAAAACAGAAAGCAGGCGTTGACGCTCAATATGCTGAACTGCCTTTAACTATTGGCAATGCACTCCAAAAAATTGCAACGTCTTGGCAGATTCTCATTGGTGAGATGGATCAGGCAAATGGTGCAAGTGCAACGGTGGCGCAATGGTTGTCTACACTAGCGGATAATTTAGATATTGTTGAAGTTCTTTTAAACGATATTGGTGACGGGTTTGTATGGTTTGGCGACCAACTTAAAAAGATTGATCCGCAAACTATCGAAGCGCTTAAAACTGCATTGCTTTCCGCTTATGATGCAGTTAAATCATTAGGGTTGTTGCTTGCTGGTGCTTTTGAGCGTGGGATTGATGTTATCAACACGATGCTGGGGCAAATATTTAATTTCTCTAGTGGTATTGATTCAGCAACAGATAAAACCAATGGTTTTACTAAAGCACTTCAAGCTGTAAATGTGGTTTTTGGATTTATTAGTGATGGATTCAAAGCTTTAAACATCGGTATCAATTTAATTGTTGGTGCTGCTTATGATGCTGCGGGTGCATTTAGTTATTGGAAATCAAAAATAACTTTTGGTGATACATCAGCTCAAGCTGTAAAAGATTTTGAAGTAATGAGTGCGAAAGCACAGGAATATTACAAAAAATCATCAGATGCAGCGATGGAGTTTAAGTCTGCTGGTGTTGAAGCGATTCGTCAGATTGGTTTAACCCAAGATCAGAAAAACATTGAACGCGTTGCCAATAACGAAAAAACGCTATCTGATTTAAAAGCTCAAGAATCTCAGCATGTAGCAGACTATAAAGCCATTAGTGATGAGCGTATCAAGCTACAACAACAGTTGGTTGATGCACGCAAATCAGGCGATCAATCTGCTATTGATGCAGCAGTTGCAGGGCTTGCTGAACTTGATAAGAAAGAAAAAGAGTATCAGGCTGAAAGCAAGAAAATCAGTGATGAAAAAATCAAGGCAGCACAGGATTGGGCTTCGGCACAAATCGAAGCAGCGACCAAAGGTGGTGTAGCTCTATCAAGTCAAACCAAAAAAACCATTGAAGCGCAAATTGCAGCTCAAGGTTTAGCAGTTGAGTTTGATAAAACTGGCAAAGCGATTGTCAAAGCGATTGAACAAGATGCAGGCGCTGCGGTTGTTAGTTTAGAGACACGACTAGGGCAAGGGCGTAAAGCTGCTGCTGTGTTTGGAATTGATCTTGATACTGCGCTAAACAAAGTATCTGATGGGTTTACAGCAAAGAAATCTTCGCTTGATGATTTTGCTAAAAATCTTGAGTCACTCGGTGCAACAGGTCAACAAGCCGCAGATTTGACATACAAAGCATGGCAAAAGTGGCTAAGTGAAGCCAAAAGCCCAGCCGAAGTGGATGCAGCGATTGCAAAACTAAAAGAGTTGGCTGCACAAGGTAAAATTACGGGCGAGCAGTTAAAGGTAGGTATTGATCTAGCAAAAGCATCAGCTAAAGACTTATCTCCTGAATTGGATGCTGCACGAGAAGCGGGCAAGGCTTTAGGCATTGATATTGATAAAACTGCAAATATCATGTCGCAAGGCTTTGGTCAGGGTAGCGCAAATCTTGATACTTTAAAGCAAAAGCTTGAAGAGGCAGGAATCACTGGTCAGGAAGCATCAAACACCCTTTATCAAGGTTGGCAAGCGTGGCTTGAAAAAGCTGACAGTCAAGCTGAGATTGATGCTGCAAAAGCCAAGTTAATTGAGTTTGAAAAGCAAGGTGTGTTTTCAACGAGACAAGTTGAAAATGGCATGTTGGCTTTGGATATTCAAACTGGAAAAGTCAAAGAGACAACAGACGAAGTAACAGAAGCGTTTAAGCGTCTCGGTATTCAGACAAAAGATCAACTTGCTTTACAAGCTAAGCAAGCATTAATGGATTTTGATACTGTTAGAAATAGCGGTCAAGCAACACAAGCTGACCTCCAGAAAGCATATCAAAAAACAATTGATCTTGCGTATGCGAGTGGTGATGCTTCTGTGATTGCAGCGGCAAATTCAAAAGCGGCATCACTAGGGCTACAAGTTCAAATTGACGCTACTGGCAAAGCATCTGTTAAATCAATGGACGAGCTATCCAATTCAGTTGAAAACGTTGGGCGTACTGCTCGTGGATCAGCTGCCGATGGCTTCCGTGAACTTGGTCGTGTTGCCCGCGAAGAAGCTAAATCTACTGCTGATGAGTGGATTGATGCTATGGCTAAAGTCGATGCTAAACGCAAAGCCCAAGCAGCTGAAACAGCCAAAGGTCTTAGCCAACTATTCGATGGTCAGAACTCAATGGCACAGGACTTCTATAATCAGTTGATTGCAGGCGGCATGGAAAAAGGTCGCGCTGAAGAACTCAAGAATGAAGCAATCACACGAATGAACAATCAATTGCGAACCGCTTTAAACGGTGGATCTGCAAGTGGTGCATATGATGCGAAGATCGGTCGTAATGAATCTCAAGCGTGGATGCAAGAAATTCTTGATGGCTTAGATAGTAAAGGCTCTATCGGAAGTTCATCACCGAAAATTTCTGCACCAAATATCGAAGCTCCGTCTATCCAGCAAATTAAGATGCCGAATATCGAGACAGGATCATCTAAGACTGTTACTTATCGGTTTGAATTTGGTGGACAAGATCTTGAGTTCCAAGGCGATCCATCTCAACAAGACATGGTGAATAGCTTCTTTAATCAACTTGAACAAGCTAAGAAGAGAATGTAATGAGACTCAAACGAAATGCAACAAATGAAACCGTCCCACTTGAGGACGGTTTTTTATGGTCTGACGAATTTGCTTGGAAGTCGATTGAACAAAATCAAGAGTACGCCGTAAACGGCACCTTGATCATTCAAGAAGGAAAGAAGAAGTCAGGTAGACCAATCACACTGTTATCTAAAACTGACAATCAGGGATGGATTAATCGCTCAGTTTTATCAGTCATTCAAGACTGGTCAGCTTTGCAAGATGAACAATTCACATTGGTTTTTGAATATCCGCATGACACACGCCAATTCAACGTGATTTTTAATCATGCACAAGGCGCAATTGAAGCTGATCCAGTGAAAGGCTTTCCAACAGTGTCAGATAGTGACTATTACCGAGCAACATTAAGATTTATTGAGGTGCCAAATGCCAATTGAGACCAATAACTTAGTTTTATATAAGTCTGAGCGCCTTACTGATACAACAGACGGGGGTGGTAAATATTCTGGCCAAGTGGTTGTTGATGGGGAGAGTAATAACCTTTTTCCTGACGTATCTGAGTTAGATCGAACAATGGGTCGTGTATCGATGCGTAAGATCTATGCTGGTGTAAATAGTATAGATACTGATGCGTTAATGGGTTCAACCGTTTTTGTTTCTAAGAATCCTGATGATCCGAATGTTTCAGCACTTTTATTTAGTACAGAGTCACATGTAGATACTCGTGATTCTGCTCAAAATCGTGTTGAAAATTATCTGGCAAAAGGTGGTCAGATTGCGGGAACGCCCTTAGATACCCTATGGCAAGGCATGAAGATCATCCAAGTTGCGATGTTTAAAAATGAAATTGAGGCAAATGTTGGTGACACGATTGTATTAATTTCGAATGAGGGCAAAAGTAACGAATATGAGCAATACGTAAGAATCACTAAAGTTGAGACACGTATTGCTAAAATGATCATTAATGGTAATGAGGTCGAATACAAGATCGCAACTTACTCAATTAATGATCCATTGAATCGAGATTTCATTGGATTGTCAGCTGCACAGTGGTATGGCGGATCTAAATCTACAACGATTATTCGAGATACGTTGGTTGCAGATACGGGTAAGTACTATGCAAGTACTGATTTAGTTGAAGATGCAAATGTTGGTCAGTTCACTGTTCAAGCAGCAAGCATCTTTAGCCAACTGGTTCCAGCAGCTCAAATTGAAACTCCTTTAGTTGACTTGAATGCTTCAAGTGAAAGTATTGCGCTGGTATCAGGCAACGCAAATACAATTACAGTCGCTTATTCAGCTACGATTGGAACATCACAAAACTTGTACATTGGTTCGAGTGTTATTCCTTCAAGTGTTGGGTTCACTTTGTTTGGTAATTCGATTGCAGATCAGGGTGGACTGCTTAAAAAGTCGGATGGTACTCAAGTCGGAACAATTGACTATCAGCGTGGATTGATTCAATGGACTTCATCTGCAGGATCAGGTTCTACAAGTTTAAGTATTACATTTAGACCTGCAGCTGCACCAACGCAACCAATGCATACCTATGCAGTTCCTGTCACTCAGAATAATCAGTCTTTGAATTGGACAGGTGTTTTGATACCAATTCCTGCACCAGGTTCTTTGTCAGTGTCTTATATGTCTCAAGGTAAGTTTTATACGCTTAAAGATAACGGCAGTGGGCAATTAAAAGGATCAAGTGATTCTTATGGAGCAGGCACAATTAACTATGTGACAGGATCTTGGCTTGTTACATTAGGTGCATTACCTGATGTTGATACGCCGATCTTATTACTTTGGGGTACGCCAATATCAACTTTTGAGCGTGCTGATTTAGCAGTTTTACCTGCTGCAATTGAGTTTGATCTCAATCAATTAGGGATTGCTGCAAGTTCAGTAACAGTGAATTGGTTGCTTGAGGGAGTTGCTAAATCCGCAACTTCAAATGCACAAGGGCAATTCACTGGTGATGCTACTGGTACCGTTAATTATGCAACAGGTGTTGGGCGAATAATTCCGAATAAATTGCCGCAAAAAGCAACAGTTTTCACGATCAACTACAGCTTCGGTGATCCAAAATCACAGACAGTTTCTGATGTAACCCCTAATGGATCTCAACAATTAAGTTTTAATATTGGGACAGGTGCTGCAATTGAACCAAATAGTGTTGAATTGAAAATACCTGTGTATGAGTACCCAACTTCTTCACCTGATAACTTTCAATTAGTGACTTTATTTGATGTCCCAATAAATGCAACTACTGGGAATTTGATTGATCGCTTGGGAAATGTGCAGGGGACAATCACTTATGCAAGTGGTGCCTGTGTAGTGACACCTGTGCTTGAGCAAATTGTTTACAGCCAGTCTTATCAATCTGTAAGGTATGTTTCGGGGTGATTATGAGCTTTTATCCGCAAATTTCTAATGTTTCTCTATCAACAAAACAGCTTAAAGCTTTCATAAATACCGATATCGAAGTCAAGTATCGAGACACGAGTGGCGTAAATACAGGTGTGAAACAAGTCACTGCAGATTCAATAAAGTTAGATCTGACTAATGGTTTTAATGAGCAGATTTTAACGGGATCCGTTCGTTTTAAGCTTGGTAATGATACATACATTGACCGTACTAGTACGCTATATAGAAATATTGATCCAGCAAATGGTAGCGGTACCGCATCAGGTTCCATTCAATACGGAACGGGTATAGTTGAGTTAAGCAGCTGGACACCAAACGTTGATAATCAAATCACTTTGCAGTCATTAACAACGGCGACTGATTTGCAGCCAGTGAATCATATTAGCTTTAGAACCCCAGTCATTCCGATTCGACCAGGTTCTTTAACAGTTGTTGCATCACTTTTGAATGGCGGTCAATTAACTTTGACTGCAAACGAGCAGGGGCAAATTGAAACAAGTCAGGCGCACGGCAAGGTCAACTATGACACAGGCTTTGTAGACGTGTATTTCTATACAAAAACTGAAATCACATCTGCAAATCGCGCTCAAATTGAAGCTGAACCTTGGTATTTGCCAGAGCTTGAATACGCTGAAGCAAGTTTGGTTTATATCGATGCACCGAATTGGATTGCAGCAGATTCGATACGCTATAACGCCGTGGCTTATACCTATATTCCACTTGATAAGGACATTCTCGGTTTAAGTGCCACTCGTTTACCAATTGACGGACGTGTTCCAATTTTTCGTGTTGGTGATATCGGTGTTGTGGCTGCTTCTAAAAGTCAGGTTCTACCGTCTCATGTAGCAGGTCAAACCTACGATCTTAATGATCAGCGCATATCCTGGTGTGAACTGGAAGATAGCGTAGGTACTAAAGTGCCTTTCGATATGTACGTGGTTGATTATGATTATGGAAAAGTGACGTTAAGCGGCGACTTTGCTTTAAACACTCTTGTTGCACCTATTTCGGCAGCTTATCGCTATCAAGACATGGGTCTCATTAATGATGTGCAGATTAATGGTCAAATCACGCTTACAAAACCAATTACGCACAACTATACAGCCGTAGATTCTATTGTCGGTTCAGCGTTGGTGGTTGGTGATATGTTTAGTCGCTACACAGCCAAATTTGTACAAGGCACGTGGAATAACGTATGGGATGATAGTGCAAGTGGTGGTTCTATTTCTGCAAACTACAACGATGCTTTATATCCGATTGAGGTTTCAAATCAAGGTTCAATTCAAGAACGCTGGGCATTAGTATTTACTGATGCAACCAACTTTAGAATCATTGGTGAAGTGTCTGGGCAAATCGGAACGGGTAATATTAATGCTGATTGCGCCCCAATTAATCCGATTACAGCAGCGCCATACTTTACAGTTAAAATGAATGGATGGGGTACAGGTTGGGCATCTGGCAACGTTCTACGATTTAACACCATCGCTTCAATGTATCCACTTTGGTGTATTCGAACAGTGAAGCAATCTGAACCTACAACATTAAGCGATAACTTCCAGATCATGTATCGCGGCGATATTGATCGAGATATTTAAGTAATTAACCCAATGGGCTGCATGTGCAGCCTTTTTTATCGAGTATAAGAAATGGTCGCAAGTACAGATACAAAGTTTTATGTGCATACAAATAATAATGCACCTCAATTACAAAATGCTTATGGCTGCATGATTGATGTGCTTGATGCATGTTTAGTCAATGGTTTTGGTTCTCAGACAGTGGCTACGCTTACAGCTAGTGGTACGACAGTAACGGCAACCTATGGATCTGCACATAACTATTTGCAGTATCAAGTGATTAAATTAGCGAATGCCAATCAAGCGGAATTTAATGGTGAGCATCGAATTTTAACTGTACCTGATGCTAATACGATCACCTTTGAACTCGCTGCAGTACCAAGTGTGACAACTGCGACAGGAACTATAACGAGTTCGTTACCATCACTAGGTTGGCTGAAACCATTTAGCGATACTGGCAAAGCTGCATACAGATCAGCAAATACATTGTTAGCTAGTCGCCCATATTTACGTGTTGTTGATGCACTTGATCCAGCTTATAACGCTGCTTATGCTAAATATGCCAAGGTGGGCATTGTTGAGGATATGACTGATATTGATGCGATGCTTGGAGTTCAATCGCCATTTGATACATCGAATCCAAATAAGAACTGGGTGGCTTCCGGAAGTGGGACCAGTGTCATTAATGGCTGGGCAAAGTGGTATTACGCGCGTTCCAATGATTGGCAAGTTGATACAAACGCAGACACATTATCGATTGTTGCTGGAATAAGAAACTGGATTTTAGTTGGTAATCAAGATTGTTTTTATATTTTCATTAATCCTACTACTAATCGAAACTACAAATTTCCTTATGGTTTTGGAACTTTTAAAAATTACCTATCGAGTGATATGTACCCAAACTATTTAGCAGCAACTTTAGATTACAGTAGTGCCAACGCTGTAACGAATAAAGCAGCACTAACATGTCTTGCTTCAACAGTTTCACAAACTCTATTACTACAGCGTAATTCTGTTAATGATGCCACACCACAAATAACGGCAAATTTAATCAGTCTTTTTAATAAACAGACAGTTTGCTATAGCGGATCTGTTGATTATTTAGCTAGCTATAGTCTTGCTGGAGGTCGGATTTTTGCTCCTGTCATTGTGCTTGAGAATGGAAACCTACCGCGTGGTCAGCTTTCATTAATCAATTGGCTGATGCAAGCCAAATATGACGGTGTAGATAATATTTTTTCTGATGGGGGTAGAGGTTATTTTTTAATCTCTGTTACATGCGCCCAGGGAAATAACGGTGCCGTTATTTTGGATTTAGGAGGGCTAATATGAGGGTTGCTATCAATTGTCATTATGAAAAATGCACCGCATCTGTTTATAGAGAAATGAATGCACTTTGCATTAAGGGTATTTTGGAAAAACAAGGTATTCCTACACAAGGATTTGTATCACTTCATGAACGAATATCTGGTGTGCTAGTAGATAGAGCTCAAGCAGACATTAAAGGGAGCTATAGATTTAATAATATTTCTAATAAATTTAAATACTTTGTCTATGCACACGACATAAATAATCAGTTCAATGCAGTTATTCAAGATAATGTGGTGCCAAAATGAGTAAAACTTCAATCAATGCTCGGCTTGCCATGATTCAAGCCTTTGCAAATTTTATGGATAACGGTAGTCAAAGTGCTACCGTTATTTTTTATGAGGGTGTGCAGCCTGTAGATACATCAGTTGCAGCAGATTCAAATAATGCTTTGGTGACGTTGGTATTTCCTGAACCCTGCATTAAAGAAACCACGCCAACTTATGTTGAATTACACCCAACTGATACAGGCTCGGTGATTAAGACTGGCACAGCTACATGGGCACGGATTTACAACGGTGCTGGTGAAGTGGCTGCCGATCTGACAGTGGGTACTGATATATCTCTAGCTAATACTAATTTGGCTTTGGGTGGTACATTGTCAGTCACTTCAATAAAACTTAGACCGTAAATAGAGGTGTGCATGTGGATTTTAAAAATAAGCTTGGCACCGTTGATGCACACAACCTAAACCTAAACTTTAAGGCTGATAATACCGACAGCCACAACATCATTCTGAATTTTGAGCATCTGGCCGATGGCTCGACCAATCTCAATTTTGGGGATGATGTATCTGCTGTTATCGACACTGTTTTAGATACCAGTTTCGGCTTTGAAGTCACTGCAATTTATGCTGACAGTGTTGCAAATAGTGCAGTCATCGACACGGTGCTGGATACCGAGTTTATCTTTGAAGTTGATGCTGTATTTAGTGAAAATACGGATGTTGTCGGGCAAATTGATACTGTCTTAGATACGAGCTTTATTTTTGAAATTGAAGCAGTATTTAGTGAAAACCTTTGTACGATTGATACTGTTTTAGATACCGCATTTCAATTTCAAATTGATGCTGTATTTGATATTAATTTTGTTCTTGGACTTAATCATTTAAGTGTTTTTAGTTATCAAAAGGCTTTACCAGCATTACTTGAACAACATCTGAGATACAGCAAATCAAGATTTAAGGCGCAGAACAGCTCCTTTATTTTTGACCGTGGTTTGACAATATCAAATGCAGTTACTGATCAATTTGAGAAAGCACAGGTTTTGCATCGTGCGGTTAAAACTGTATTTGAGCAAGCAACAGATTTAAGTCAAGACTATCGTATCGTTTGGCAAGAGAACGATAAGCGTTTTATTGCTCGAACGTTGGTATTTGAAGAGTCTGAAAAGTTGCTGATCAATCGAAAAACTGATTGGCAGGAAATGATTCGAAAACGCAAGCAGATTACGTTTAGTCATGAAGTGGCTCATGTATTTGAAAAGCGGTTTACGTTTGAGTGGGATAAGGGTTTAGAGTTCATCACAACCGATTCAATAAACTGGGATGTTGCAAAACCTGTTTATTATCGAAAGTCTGAAATCGAGCCTTTTCCACCTGTGCCAATTCCTGAGTATATCGGCTCAACAGATTTAAATTTCGTATGTTTATGTCATGACGTTGACTCGCACAACGTAATTTTAAATTTTGGTGCAGATGACTGTATCCCAAGCATCCCGAATAAAAACTGGTGGCATATTGTGAATGAAATTGAAGTATCACGCCTTGATAACTGGCAAAAAATCCATGTGCTCAATGGCAGCTATAGAACAGACCGTAGTAGTTGGTGCTGGAGCTATAACCTAACGATTCCTGCATTTGAATTATCAAAGCTTGATCCGATTGCAGGCCAACCAGTGATTCTTAAAATCGTGGTCAATGGCTATCAGCATCTTATGCTTTTAGAAAATCGTACTCGATCACGCCAGTTTGCGAGTGAAACTTACACTTTGACAGGGCGCAGTGTATCCGCCTTACTTGATGCGCCAAGCTCGCCACCACGAGCATTTTTGCAAGAAAATGAGCGTACATCGGTGCAGTTGGTACAAGCTGAAATTGATCGTTCTGCATATCCAGATTTAACGCTGAACTGGCAACTGATTGATGCACTTGGTTGGATTGTGCCGACTGAATCTTTTAGTTATGGCGGACTGACACCAATCAAGGCGATTCAAGAGATTGCGGCGGCAGGTGGCGGCTTTATCTATAGTGAAGCTGATAGCCAAGCGATTACAATTAAGCCGCTTTATAAAAAGACATACTGGGACCCAATTGCAATTAGCGAATATGACATTCTGCTGCCAGAATCTATCGTCACTGGGCAATCAACTGATTATGAAGTTTACCCAGATTATAACGGCATCACCTTAACCAACGATAGAACAGGGCAAACAGGACAAGTCAAGCGAACAGGTACTAGCGGCGATGTGCTATATGAATCAGTGAATAGTCGACTATTTACTAGCGATCAAGTCATGGGAAGTTATGGTAAATCCAAACTTGCAAAAGCTGGACTTGTTGAAAGTCACACTTTCTCAATGCCGCTTACAAGTGAAATAGGGCAGTGTAAACCTGCTGATATTCTTGCTTTTAATGCTGAATTTTGGGGCGTTGTTGATAGTCTTAGTGTGTCATTCACATACAGCAAAGTGACGCAATCTGTGACTGTGGAGCGTGTGAATCATGAGTAATGCACTATCAAGGTTTTTGGATTTACTTCCTAAAACACCTGAATTTATCGCCACTGTGCAAAGTGCTGACCATCCTAACTATAAGGTATTGGTCGTTGATGGGACAGGGCTAGTACTGTGCACCAGTTCAACACGCTTCAATGTAGGTGATCGAGTTTATATCAGTGGAAATGAAATAAAACGAAGTGCGCCAACAGGCGTTGTATATCAAATCGAAGTGTAACTTTAAAACAAATGAAGCCGCCGAAAGGCGGTTTTTTATTATCTGGAGAAATGGAATGTCTGAAACACAGTCTGCACTTGAAGCAAGCGCAGCAACATTAACATCAAAAGTAACAGCAACGAGTGGAGTGGGGTCATTTCTTGGCTTTGCAGCAAAAATTGATGTTATTGCGTGGGGCGGTTTAATCATTGCAGCCGTTGGTTTGATTATTCAGCTTTACTTTGCGGTACAAAAAAATCGGCGAGAAAAAATAGAGCATGAAATGAAGAAAGCAGAACACAAGTTACGTGTTCAAAACCTGAAAGGTGAGTGCGATGTCGAACAAAACTAAGATTTCAGTAGTCTTTCTTGCAGCTTCGGCTGCTTTTTTTACGTCTTTAATTGGATATGAAGGCTATTCTTCAAAGCCTTATAAAGACACTGGAGGTGTGGCCACAATTGGCATCGGCTCAACTCAATACGAGAATGGCACTAAAGTCAAAATGACAGACAAGCCAATTAATCAAAAAAGAGCAGTGCAAATCGCACAAGCGCATATCGCCAAAGATGAACAGGTTTTTCGTCAGTCGTTGCAGGGCGTGAAGTTATCACAGACTGAATATGACGTGTATCTCGACTTCACCTACAACTTCGGTCAAGCAAACTGGCGCTCATCTTCAATGTTACGCAATTTGAAAGCGGGGCAGTACGTGCAAGCATGTAAGTCACTTTTGAAGTGGAAGTATGTAGCCAAGCGTGACTGTAGTATTCGATCCAATAATTGTTATGGTGTTTGGGTTCGTCAGTTAAGTCGTTATGACAAATGTATGGAGGCTCAATAATGTTGCAAGTATTTTTAGCTAAATTTTATGAAGCCATCATTTGTATTCTGATGGCTTTATTTTTGATTGTTTCAATTGGTTTAGGTGTTCAAACGTGGCGTTTATCAAGCATACAAAGTAACTATGAATTACTTGATGCAAAGTATCAAACTGATCTAGCAAAGTCTGAAGCACTAACCGAAAAAGCGAAAGCTGATGCTATTAAAACTGAAAAAGAGTGGTCTGAAAAACTATTAACTGCTGAGATTAATCACAATGAACAAGTCAAAAAAATACTTTCTGATAGTAATGATGCTAAGTCCGCTATTGATCGCTTGTCAAAGCAAATCAATACAGCCTCAAGTCGTATGTCCACAGCTACCAAAGAAACCATTATTGAGTATGCCAATGCCAGCGGTGACGTACTCGAAAAGTGCGTCAATGAATATCGAACAATGGCGCAACGAGCTGATGAGCACGCAGCTGATGCAAAACGATTAAGTGATTCATGGCCATAGGTGGTTTATGAGAAAAAATCATCATTGTGAGCCAAGTACAATAAGTCGAATTATCCGCAAAATATGTAAAGCACTCGAATGAGGGTTTTTATTAAAAGCTGTAAAATAATGGCTCTATAGAACTGAATAGCCATCAAAACAAACGTCTCAATTAGTGTTTGCTTGCAGTGTGTTCAACATTAGCAAGCATCACTCCCTCTTTATCTCCACACCTTTCAACTTCCTTCCTCGCGTCACCAAAAACCTGTCAACCTCTCTTTTTTCCAAAAACTTTATCGCATTGTCTTTGTCATCTAAAAATACATACTGCTGAGTTACCATTGCATCAATATCTGAATAGTCTTGATATTCTTCGTGTATATTTGTTTGAATATGCAGATAGAGATTGCCTTTCTTTATGTAAAAATATCTCATTGTTTCCCCCAAATATCAACAATATCAGCCCAGTCTTGCAGCATTGTTCTTCGTTCATCTAAGTAACTTGCATGATTATATGTACCACGGACCACGTTTTTATCGACATGTGCAAGTTGTATCTCTACATGATCGGAAGGGTAGCCAAGTCCGTGAAGCATAGTTGAAGCTGTTGCTCGAAAGTCATGTGCGGTTAGGCTTTCAAATCCCATGTTCGCAAGCGCACGGTTCACAGTTGTATTATTCATTTTCTTGGTAACATCAAAAACGCTGGAAAAAACAAGGTCGCTGTTTTTTGTTTGCTCCAACTGATCAAGCAAAATTTGCTTTAGTTGCTTTGAAATAGGGACTAAATGTTCCCGATCTTTTTTAATATTCCGTTGGCCTTTATTTCTTTGTTCAGTAGTTGCTGGTGGAATGCGAATAAGGTCTGTATCAAAGTTTACCCATTCCCAACGTAGGCGAATCACCTCAACCGTTCGGAGCATTGAATAAATGAGCGTTTTAATCGCATTCTTCGTAGTTGTTGCGCCATTGTATGAAGATAATCTTGAATTAAATACTGCTTTTTCATCATCAGTCATAGGTCTTGCCGTAATCTTAGGCGGACGCTCTACAGTGTTTCGTAGTGCAGATACAGGATTATATTCACAACGAGATGTTGCAATAGCATAGTCAATTACCTGACTTACCAACTGTCTATTAAAAATTGCTGTGCTTTCACCAGTACCATAATTTCCCTGTTTAGAAACACGTTTCATTGTCTTTTCTTGCATCTGAAGAACATCAAAAGCTGTGATTTTTTTAATGTCCTTCTTCCCAAGAGCGGGGAATATGTCTTTTTCAAATGCTTTTTCTACAGACCGTTTGTAGCTTACAGATTTTTTATCTTTTCGTTTGTCATACCATTCAGTTGCAACACTCTGCAAAGTACAAGCTTGGTTTAAAAGGGCCTTAGACTTTTCTTCTTGGCGATTTTGTGATGGATCTATATTTTGGTCTAATAGTAGTTTTTGTTCCAAGGTCTTTTGTCGAGCTTGTGCCAAGGTAACGATAGGGTACTCACCAAGACTGATCATCTTTGCAGTACCCAAGTAACGATATCTAAAACGCCAAAGCTTAGATCCATTCGTGCGAATTTCGAGGCATAGACCACCTTGATCAGCAACACGATAAGCCTTATCTTGTGGTTTAAGTTGTTTTATTTTGGTGTCGTTGAGCATCAGAAATCTGTGAGTAACTTAATAAGAAAAATGAATACTCACAATCTTACTCACAAAAGTTGTGGATGTCACCGAACGCTAGCGAACGTGAACGGACTTTAAATATTTTGGAAAGTAACTACTGTTAATTGACTCGAACACTAACGAACGTCAGCGAATATCAGTGCTTCC
>NZ_BAEB01000011.1:0-26208 GCF_000241225.1 Acinetobacter sp. NBRC 100985
TCGACGAGCGAGTTTTTTTGTTGATGCAAATTAATCGAATAAGCGATCAAAGAATGATTTTTTCTTTGGAGATGAGGCATGACCATCACCATCAAAAGAAGCTTGTAATTCTTTCAGCAATTCACGTTGGCGACTATTTAAATTCACTGGAGTTTCTACCACGATACGGCACAGTAGGTCGCCGACCATGCTGCTACGTACTGGACGAACACCCTTACCACGCAAGCGGAACAGTTTGCCTGTTTGCGTGCCTTCAGGAATTTTCAAGCTCACGCGCCCTTCTAGGGTCGGGATTTCAATTTCTTTTCCTAATGCAGCATCGGCAATGCTCACAGGAACATCCATATATAAATCAGCGCCATCACGTTGGAAGATTTCGTGTTCACGAACAACAACTTCTACGTATAAATCACCTGATTGACCATCACGAATCGCTTCACCTTTGCCCGTTAAACGTACGCGATCACCATTATCTACACCTGCAGGAATGGTAACTTCAAGCGTTTGCTGACGGTCTGATACACCAGATCCATGACAGGTATTACAAGGATTTTTAATAATCTTGCCCTGACCACGACAGGTACTACACGTCTGCTGAACAGAGAAGAAACCTTGTTGCATGCGCACTTGGCCAGCACCGTGACAAGTACGGCAAGTTTCTACATCATTTGGATTTTTAGATCCTTTACCATCACAGGTTTCACATGGCGCTGGCGCAGTGAAAGTAATGGTTTTTTTCACGCCTTTGACTGCTTCTTCAAGCGTCAATTCCATCACGTAACGAAGGTCTGAACCACGGCGCTGACGTTGTTGCTGACGACCACCGCCACCAAACGCTCCACCAAAGATATCACCGAACTGGCTGAAAATATCTTCAGCGCTAAAACCGCCACCGAAGCCACCACCGCCAAAGCCACCTTCAAAAGCACTATGGCCCGCACGGTCATACATACTACGCTTTTCACTATCTGAAAGAACTTCATACGCTTCAGACGCTTCTTTAAACTTGTCTTCAGCTTCAGCGTTGTCAGGGTTGCGGTCAGGGTGATACTTCATCGCCAACTTACGATAGGCTTTTTTGATCTCATCATCACCTGCGGTTTTCGATACGCCTAAAACCTCATAATAATCACGTTTAGCCATGGTTGGCGATGCTCCTCACGGAATTTATTAAATCTATACAAACAAATAAGCTCTGCTGACTTTTTATTTCTAAAGTCAACAGAGCCTTAATAGGGGCTGTATGATAAATTTACAAGGTCTATCGCAATAAAAAAGCAATAAATTTAAAAAACTGCTTTATTTTTAAAGTATTTAGCAATGCCTTGAATCCAAGCATTCAATAAAAATAACCATGCAATTGAACTAAATACCACACCAGCAACCGTCATTGCGGTCACCCAAGTTGCGCTATCCCATGAAAAAAAGAATAGAGGAATAAGCCAAAGGGCGGCAAAAAATGCCATCAAGATAAATAGCAGCACATTACGCATAATCCAGAGTGCATGCGCATGTATCCATACCTCTGCATTATCCACAATCGCAACTTTGCGTGCTAACAGGTATGCAAACGCTGCAAACACTATTGTAAATAATGCAAGAAACATGAACACGTAAGAAATCGCCACATAGCGGCGATGCTGCTCAATATTGTCTTGCCCCATGCTCTATATCACCTCATCCAATGCATTTTGCCAAATTTGTCATGCAATGAAATTCAATTATTTTTTGGTCTTTAAATATAGGTGCTACTATATTGAAATTTTCAATATTTCGCACCTTTATTCACAAAATAATTACGATAGATATGTTGTTTTTTTCACCTTAAACCAAGCTGCATAGAGCGCAGGTAGGAAAAATAAGGTTAATAAGGTCGCAACTATCAAACCGCCCATAATTGCAACAGCCATTGGACCAAAGAAAATACTGCGTGATAACGGAATCATTGCCAAAACAGCAGCCAATGCAGTAAGAACAATTGGACGGAATCGGCGCATGGTTGCATCAATCACCGCATCCCAAGGCGCTTGCCCAGCATGTATATCTTGTTCGATCTGATCAATGAGAATCAGCGAGTTCCGCATAATCATGCCAGACAAGGCAATCGTTCCAAGCATTGCGACGAAACCGAAGGGTTTATTGAATAACAACAAGAACGCCACGACACCAATTAAGCCAAGTGGTGCTGTCAGCAACACGATGGTTGCACGCGACATACTACGCAATTGGATCATCAATAAAGTCATCACCACCGCAAGGAATAAAGGCATCCCCGCATTGACTGAACTTTGTCCTTTCGCAGACTCCTCAACTGTACCGCCAACTTCGAGTAGATAACCATTCGGTAAGTCAGTTCGTAAAGCCTGCATTTGATCAGCCAACTGTTGAACAACCGTTGCAGGTTGTAAATGCGTACGAATATCTGCTCGGACAGTAATCGTTGGCAAGCGGTTACGATGCCAAATTAAGCCTTCTTCAAAACGTGATTCAATTTTCGCGATTTGCGCTAATGGAACTGTCGTGCCTTGAGTCGTTGGAACCGCCAAACTGGCTAGAGAAGCAACTTCAGCACGTTCCGTTTTATCGCCACGCAAACGAATTTCAATCAACTCACGTTTTTCACGATATTGATTCATCACCGTACCCGTAACCGAGGCATTTAAGAAATTTGCCAAATCAGCGCTAGAAACACCCATCTGACGCGCACGATCTTGATCGATCTCAATCGCAATAATCTTACTTGGTTCACCCCAATCCAAATGTACATTGGTGGTGTTTGGATCTTCACTCAATACTTTGGCAACTTTTTGTGCCCATTGACGTACTGTCGCTAAATCCTCCCCCGAAACCCGATACTGCAATGGATAACCGACAGGTGGGCCATTTTCGAGTAATGACACACGCGTGCGCACTTGTGGCAAGAGCTGCTTAATTTGCGTTTCTAAAGAACGTCGAATTTCATCACGATCATCTAAAGAAGATGCCAATACTACAAACTGAGCAAAACTCGCCTGCGGTAACTGTTGATCCAACGGTAAGTAGAACCTTGGTGAACCTGTCCCTACATAGGCCACATAGTTATCAATCCCTTTCTGCTTAGAAAGGAATTTTTCGACTTTATGTACGGCTTGCTCGGTTGCCGTCAACGATGCGCCTTCCTCTAGTTTCAAGTCCACTAAAATTTCGGCACGGTTGGATGGTGGGAAAAATTGCTGCGGTACAAACTTAAACATTGCGACAGAAAAGATGAAGATCCCAACCGTCACTGCAATCACCGTCTTACGATAAGTGATACAAACTTCAACCACACGGCGGAACGATTGATAAAACTTCGATTGATAAGGGTCATGGTGTTGGTCATGTGCCTCAACCACAGGCGCAGGCTGCTTACGTAATTTCGCCCATAGACGTAAATACCATGCAGCTTGTTGCTGTTGTTTGGTGAAGTCAGGCAACAACTTTTCACCAAGGTAGGGAACAAACAAAACTGCGGCAATCCACGATACGATCAGCGCAATCGTCACCACTTGGAAAATAGAACGGGTATATTCTCCTGTCCCAGATTGCGCAGTGGCGATAGGCAAGAAACCCGCTGCGGTAATGAGTGTTCCTGTCAGCATTGGGAAAGCCGTCGTTTGCCATGCAAAACCAGCAGCTTTGAGCCGACTATAACCCTGCTCCATTTTGATTGCCATCATCTCAACCGCGATAATGGCATCATCGACCAGTAAACCCAATGCGAGAATCAAAGCGCCTAAAGAAATTTTATGTAGTCCAACATCAAATAAATTCATGCCTGCAAAGGTCATCGCAAGCACCAGTGGAATGGATAGCGCCACCACTAAGCCTGTACGGAAACCCAGTGAGAAGAAACTCACTAACAGCACGATAATGACTGCTTCAGCCAATACCTTTAAAAACTCATGAATACTACGTTGTACCGCGACGGGCTGATCAGAAACTTTTTGCAGCTTCATACCTAAAGGTAAAGTCTTTTGCAATTGGGTAAATTCAGCTTCGAGATTTTTACCCAAAGCAATAATGTCACCACCTTTACGCATCGATACCGCAATACCAATTCCGTTCTCGCCCATAAAACGCATACGAGGTTGTGCGGGTTCACTAAAGCCACGGTAAATCTCAGCGACATCCCCCAACTGAATGGTTTTATCACCCACCAACAATGGCAGTTTTTTCAGATCATCAACACTATGTAAATGTCCACTGACCCGAATTTGAATACGATCTGTACCCGTTTCAAAGAAACCCGCAGATGCCATATCATTTTGCTTTTGAATCGCTTCTTGAATGGCAGTGACTGGGACACCGAGCTGAACCGCTTTGGTGTTGGAAAGTTCAATCCAGATTTTTTGATCTTGTAAGCCAACGAGATTGACCTTGCTCACGTCTTTAACACGCTGCAATTGCAGTTGTAGACGATCGGCATATTCTTTCATTACTGCATAGTCAAAATCCTTGCCCGTGAGGACATAGATATTGCCGAAGGTATCGCCAAATTCGTCATTGAAAAATGGACCTTGTACACCACTCGGTAACTGATGACGAATGTCATTGACCTTCTTACGGACGTTGTACCAAACATCAGGAATTTTGCTTGATGGTAGCGAATCCTTAGCAACGAACGTCACCAAAGATTCACCAGGGCGAGAATACGCCATAATGCGGTCATACTGGCCCGTGGTCATCAATTCTTTTTCGATGCGATCAGTCACCAGCGTGGAAACTTCTTTCGCGGTTGCTCCCGGCCAATAGGTTTGGACGACCATGACTTTAAAGGTAAATGGTGGATCTTCACTCTGTGAGAGTTTCGAATAGGACATGATCCCTACAATGCCAAGTAACAGCATAAAATAGAGAATAATGCCCTTATTCTTAAGTGCCCATTCTGAAAGGTTAAATTTCATGTTTAACCTCCCGTTTTGACTGTGACTTCACGATTATCACGATCTACAGGATGAATCTTTTGCTGATCGCGAAGTAAATGTACGCCACCGACCACAACCCAATCATTTGCTTTTAAACCTGAAATGATCGGCACACTATCACGTCCATATGCCCCCAAGTTCACAGCCACTTTACGTAAGGTGTTATTTGCATTCACAACCCATACATAAGCATCTTGACCATTGGCAGTGACGCTAGATAAAGGCACGCTTAGTACATTGTTTTGTTGTGTGACAAAGAAGACGCGAGCGCTCTGCCCCAGCTGAATCGAAGACTGCCCTTCCAACAATGAGACTTTCACCGTAAACGTTCTGGACTGGTCAGCTGCAGGTGAAACCTCACGAACTTTAGCGGCAAAACGTGCTTCAGGTTGTGACCATAGCGTGACCCAAGCCGATTGACCGACTTTAATTTGGCTAACTGCTTGTTCAGGCACACCAAATACCACCTCACGCTCACCATCAATTGCCAGTTGATAGGCTGGCTGTCCAGCAGAGACGACTTGTCCAATTTCAATTTGCCGTTGAGTAATCACACCATTTTTATTAGAAACAAGTTGGTTATAACCTGTTTGGTTTGAAGACACCTCATAATTCGAGCGTGCTTGTTGCAAGGTTGCTTGCGCTGATTCGTACTGATTTTTGATCGCATCAAATTGCGAACGACTCACCGCATTGACTGGGAGTAATTGCTGATAACGTTGATATTCCTGGGCTGCAATTTTTGCTGTGGCTTGCGCACTATCCAATTGTGCTTTTGCAGCATTCATTTGCAGCTGTGCATCTTTAACATCTAATTTTGCCAAGACTTGCCCAACTTTAACGCGATCACCCACATCAACATAACGTTCCGTAATTTGTCCCCCGACACGGAATGCCAAAGCCGTTTCTTGCCTCGCCTGCACATCTCCTGCATAGCTCTTTTGATCAACATGCGTGCTACTCGGTTGCGTCACCATGACATACGGAATTTCCTCAGTCTTGGGAACCTCTTTTTGACATGCGGATAAAGTGACACTGCTGAGTACGAGCAACCCCACAATTACATGATTTAGCAGATTCATCTCTTTTTCGCTCTTATTCAGATTGATTTTTTAAGGCACAATATGAATATCATGATAGATTGTTTATTTTTTAATTAATATACCCATGAGTACATTAATTGGAAATTAAAGTTATTTAATTGATTTTTAATTTAATTAAAAGAGAATGTCAGCGTGCAAAACAACTGTGGTCGCCCAAAAGATTTAGAGAAAAGAGCCAAAATCCTTCAGGCTGCAAAATCTATTTTCTTAAAAATGGGTTATCACGCCACCAATATGAATCAAATTGCCAAAGACGCAGGCGTGACTAAACTGACGGTTTATAACCATTTCCAAGACAAAGCCAATCTGTTTATTTGTGCGATTGAAGAAAGTTGTGAGGAATCCCTTTGCGCCAAAGAAATTGTCTTAACAGCGGAAAGTAATTTTGAACAAGCGCTGTATGTGATGTGTCACCGTGCACTCAGTATTATTTATCTTCCTGAAGCGCTGAAACTTGATCGTGTCCTGTTTGAACTCGCCGCGGAACAGAGTCCGCTGACCCAACAGTTTTTTGATGCATCACATACACGGATGAGTAATGTTTGGTGTGATTTTTTTCAACAAGCCGTTGATTTGGGTTTTATTCAAAAAGATGATCCCCTCAAGCAATCAGAAATGATCGTGTCCTTAATGCTGGGCTTACGTCACTATCGGGTGTTGTTAGGTTTAGACACTGTACCAACCGCAATTGAAATCGATCAGATGATTCAACAAGCAGTTGAGCTATTTTTGCTTAAATATCAAACTAAAATTTAAATAAATTTCACATTTATTTACGTTCTCCACTTGGAATGTCTCTCAATCGCGCTATAGTCAAATGAGAACATCAGGAGAAATAGAATGATTCAGCAAATCACGGCTCCATTACGTGAAGATGTCCGCTTATTGGGCAATTTACTTGGTGAAACCTTAAAGCAACATGCTGGGCAAGATTTGTTTAATCAAATTGAGCAAATCCGTGCACTCGCCAAAGGCGCACGAGACGGTCAAATCGAAGCAGAAAAACAATTAGAACAACTTTTCCTCGGCTTAAAAGATGAAGAGATTTTGCCTCTCACCCGTGCTTTCTCTCATTTTCTTAACTTCGCCAATATCGCAGAGCAATATCATGTGGTTCGTAGCCGTCGTCAGGCTGAGTTTGATGAACAAGCACCAAGCCCGAATCCATTACCGCATTTATTTGAAAAATTCAAAACCCAACAAATCAATGAACAACAACTGTTCCAACAGCTCTGTGATCTCAAAATCGAGCTAGTACTCACTGCACACCCAACCGAAGTCAGTCGTCGTACCTTAATCCAAAAATATGATGATATTACCGATTGCCTGTCTCAGCTTGATCAGCAAAAGTTGACACCTCGTGAGCGCCAACAAACCCTTGCGACATTGAAGCAATTAATTAGTTCGGCATGGCAAACAGATGAAATTCGTCAACATCGCCCAACGCCAGTGGATGAAGCTAAATGGGGTTTTGCAACCATTGAGCAGACCTTATGGAATGCAGTTCCCAAATTCGTTCGTGAACTCAATGAGCTTACACAACAACATTGTGAGCAAAGCTTACCGCTGACCGTTGCACCGATTCGCTTTGCTTCTTGGATGGGCGGTGACCGCGACGGTAATCCAAATGTCACCCATAAAATCACGCAAGAAGTATTATGGCTGTCTCGTTGGCAAGCAGCGGACTTATATTTACGTGATATTGAAAACTTACGCTGGGAACTGTCAATTCAGCATTGTTCTGAAGAACTTGCGCAAGCACTGGGTGAGCCACACCCTGAACCGTATCGTGAATATTTGCGTGAAACACGTGAACGTTTAAAAGCAACTCGTTATTGCTTAGGGCAACGTTTACAAGGTCTAGAGGCAGATGATCGAAATATCATTCGTCATAAAGATGAATTGTTACAACCATTATTGCTGTGCTATCGCTCTTTGGTTGACAGTAATTTAGCCGAAATTGCCAATGGTCAATTGTTAGATTTCATCTATCGGGTGAATTGTTTTGGGATTGAACTACTCAAACTCGATATTCGTCAGGAATCTGGACGACATCGCCAAGCCATTTCAGCGATTACGGAGTATTTAGGTCTCGGCAATTTCGAATCTTGGACTGAGCAAGCACGTCAAAATTTCTTGATCCAAGAATTACAAAGTAAGCGTCCACTGCTGCCAAAATATTTAAACGAGCCTGAAGGTAGCCTGATTCAGCATCCTGATGTATTGGAAGTATTTGCAACAATGCGAACTTTAGCGGAACAACCGCCTGAAAGTTTGGGTGCATATATCATTTCTATGGCTGAATATCCAAGTGACGTCCTTGCTGTTTTGTTATTGCAAAAAGAAGCTGGCATTCAGCAACCATTGCGTGTCGTTCCACTCTTTGAAACGCTTAAAGATTTAGACGGCGCAGCAAAAACCATGGATACGCTGTTTAGTATGCATTGGTATAAACAACATATTCATGCAAAACATGAGGTCATGATTGGTTATTCGGACTCAGCCAAAGATGCAGGCTTTATGTCAGCAAACTGGGCACAGTATCGCGCCCAAGAAGAACTCACGGCGATCGCTCAAAAGCATGGTGTGCAACTGACATTATTCCATGGTCGTGGCGGTTCGATTAGTCGCGGCGGCGCGCCGACACAACAAGCTTTGTTCTCTCAACCACCAGGATCGATTTCAGGTGCAATTCGTGTCACTGAACAAGGTGAAATGATTCGATTTAAATTCGGACTTGAAGGCATTGCCTTACAGAACTTAGAGATCTATACCGCAGCAACATTAGAAGCGACACTCTTGCCGCCACCTGTACCGAAACAAGAATGGCGTGCATTGATGAATCAAATGACCGATTTATCAGTAAAAGTCTATCGTCAAACCGTTCGTGAAAACCCTCATTTTGTGAGTTATCTGCGTACAGTCACGCCTGAGCTTGAGCTGCAAATGCTTCCGCTCGGCTCACGTCCTGCCAAACGTAAAGTCAGTGGTGGCATTGAGTCACTGCGCGCCATTCCTTGGGTGTTTGCATGGACACAAATTCGTCTCATGCTCCCTGCTTGGCTAGGAACAGGGACGGCGATTAATCAAGTCCATGAGCAGCACAAAAACACACTGGATGAGATGTTAGAACAATGGCCTTATTTCCAAACCTTGATCGACATGCTGGAAATGGTGCTGTCTAAATCAGATGCGGATATTGCGCTGTATTACGAGTCACACCTCACCCAAGACCAGGACTTAAAACTGCTTGGCGTTGAACTACGCCAACGTCTACAAAATGCCGTAGATACCTTGTTGAGTCTCAAAGGTGAATCTAAGCTACTCAGTAATAATGAGGTACTTGATCAATCGATGCAGGTACGCAAACCTTATCTGTTGCCATTACATCTATTACAGGCAGAATTGATGAAGCGTCGTCGTTTGTATTTAAGCACACATCAATCTGAACACACCCCTATTGATCATGCACTTATGGTCAGTATTGCAGGGATTGCAGCAGGTTTACGTAATACAGGTTAAATGTCTTTTTGAATGAGTCATCAGCAGAAATGATGCCTGCTGATGACTCGATTGGCAAAATATTCCACTTTTATAAAAATTTTTAGAATTTTTTTAAAATTTATTTTCTCAAGTTGTTATTTCACTTTTCATATGATCGAAGCAAAATAAATAATAAATCCGATAAGTTATTTTAATGCTTATTTTACCAAAAGGTAAAAATTATCAACTTCAAAGCCTTAGCACTCAATATTCTCAGACGAGGATAGGTGAAAGCGCGATTTAAGACAGAGTATGATACGCGCTGATATCACATAATGAGTCTCATCTATGTCAAATTGGTTTCCAAAATGGCAGCCGTATCAGGGAAAGATTGATCATCGCCCTGTTGCGACAAATGAATATTTACCGCCCTTACAAAGCGCGGTGCTCGGGGTTCAACATGCATTTGCAATGTTTGGAGCAACTGTTCTTGCACCATTGTTGATGGGATTTAGCCCCAACCTTGCGATCCTCATGTCAGGGATCTGTACCATTATTTTCTTCCTCATCACTGGTGGACGCGTTCCAAGTTACTTAGGATCAAGTTTTGCCTTTATTGGTGTCGTGGCAGCTGCAACAGGTCATGTCACTGGCTCAGGTGCGAATCCAAATTTAGCCATCGCCTTAGGTGGTATTGTTGCCTGCGGTATTTTTTATGCGTTGATTGGCTTTGCGGTGATGCTCACAGGAACACGCTGGATCGAAAAATTGATGCCACCTGTGGTTACAGGCGCAATCGTGATGATCATTGGTCTCAACCTTGCTCCTGTCACGATTAAAGGTGTTGCAGGTCAACCGTTTGAAATGTGGATGGCACTGATCACTGTACTCAGTATGGGCATTATCGCAGTCTTTACCAAAGGTTTATTGCAGCGTTTATTGCTTCTCGTTGGATTATTGATTGCTTATGCGATCTATGCAATTGCAACCAATATTCTGGGGTATGGCAAACCGATTGATTTCTCCCAAATCGCTGCTGCACCTTGGTTTGGTATTCCAACGTTCTCGCATCCGAAATTTGATTTAAACGCGATTTTGATTATTGCACCAGTTGCCTTGATTTTAGTCGCTGAAAACCTTGGTCATATCAAAGCAGTCGGTGCAATGACAGGTGAAAACTTAACCCCACAGTTGGGTAAAGCCTTTGTTGCAGATGGTCTCGCAACCACGTTATCTGGCGGTGTCGGTGCGCCCGGCATGACCACTTATGGCGAGAACATTGGTGTCATGGCGGTGACGCGTGTCTATTCGACGATTATCTTTGTGATTGCAGGTGTTTTTGCGATTTTTCTAGGTCTTTCACCAAAATTTGGCGCAGTGATTAGCACCATCCCAACGGCGGTACTGACAGGTGCTTCTATCGTCGTCTTTGGTTTAATTACCATTGCTGGTGCAAAAATCTGGATCGAAAATAAAGTCGATTTCTCTAATAATAAAAATCTGATCATCGCTTCTGTCACCATTATTTTAGGTGCAGGTAACTTCGAACTGCTCTTTGGTAACTTCAATTTAGGTGGGATCGGAACCGCAACTTTTGCTGCGATTTTCCTGAACTTATTGTTTAGCCTAAAAGATAAAAACTAGAAAACCAAGGCAGCGTAAGCTGCCTTTTTTATGCAATATGGAACTATACAATGCCACCATTTGCTCTGATGACTTGTGCATTAATCCAATCACTTTGATGGCTTACTGCAAATTGAATCACGGCGGCAATATCTTCTACCGTACCTAAACGCTCTAAAGGTGCCGCTTTGCTAAGCTGAGCAATTAGCTCATCACTTTTGCCTTCAAAGAATAATTCTGTTGCTGTCGGCCCCGGAGCAATCGCATTCACCGTGATATTTTTACCTCTTAATTCTTTCGCTAAAATAGCAGTCAGCGACTCTATCGCCGCTTTAGACGCAGTGTAAATCCCATAGCCTTCAAGCTTCATTCCAATCACACTGCTCGACAGGTTTATAATCTTGCCACCATGTTCAAGTCGTTTTGCAGCTTCTCGCATGGTATACAGCGAACCTTTCAGGTTGATCGCGAGCACTCGTTCAATCGTCTCATCATCCAAAGCCTCGATCTTTTTAAAACACATCACGCCTGCATTATTAATGAGGATATCTACTTTGCCATAGCTTTGAATGGCATAATCAAATAGTGCGCTAACATCTTGGGACTTACTCACATCAGCTTTAAAGCAACTCGCAACGCCACCGAGCGCTTCAATTTGTGTAACGACCCGCGTTGCCTCGGCATCATTATTGGCATAATTAATCACAATTTTATGCCCTTGCTGCGCCAATAATGCAGCAGTAAAAGCACCAATCCCTCGCGATGCACCTGTAATTAAAATCACTTTTTTGTCGTCAGCTGGTTTTACTAAAGTATCCATATTTGACCTCATATCAAAAAATTTATCTTTGGATACGATCTATGCTACTGTTCTTATAAAAGAAGATAATCCATCATATTTCGGCATGTTTGTCCGAATTTTCCGAACAAAATAATGAGCACTGTGACATGGATAAATTGAATGCAATGTCTGTTTTTATACATGTGGTCGAGCAAAGAAGTTTTACCAAAGCAGCACAACTTCTGAACCTACCTCGCTCAACAATCACGGATGCGATTAAACAACTCGAAGCGCAACTCAATACGCGGCTTTTGTTTCGCACGACACGTCAGGTCAACCCTACGGATGAGGGCAATCTTTACTATCAACGTTGTAAATACATTCTGAGTTATATTGATGAGTCTGATCATGACTTTTTACATGCTAAGCCACAAGGCACATTAAAAATTGAAGTACATGGGATTTTTGCTGCTCACTTTATTATTCCAAAGCTACATGCATTTTTAACTGAATATCCGCAAATACAGCTACAACTCACCGAGAGTGATCGCTATGTCGATGTGATTAAGGAAGGCATTGATTGCGTTATTCGTATTGGATATTTAAATGACAGTGAACTGGTGGTTCGACATCTTGGACATATTCAGCAAGTAACACTCGCAAGCCCAAAATATTTAGAAAAATATGGTACGCCCAACACATTAAACGATTTAAAACAGCATTTTATGATTGGTTTTTACTCGACTGCTCGACAAAAACTACTCCCTCTAGAATTTATCGTCAATCAACAGCTAGAGACTTATGATTTAACATCGATGATTCAAGTGAATGGCGCTCATTCCTATTCATCAGCCGCCGCAGAAGGCTTTGGGATTATCCAAGTCCCTCGTTATGGTCATTTAAAAGACATCGAGAGTGGTCAACTCTGTCCACTATTAACTGAATATCAAGTTCCCTCTTTACCCGTTTCTTTACTGTATCCTTCAAAAACTTTAGTGTCGCCGAGACAGCGAGTCTTTATCGATTGGATCGTACAATTATTTGAACAATATCCTTTAGACAATGATTAAATCTTTTCTTATTTTCAGACAAATGCTGAGTCAATCAAACTATTTTGGCTGCCCTATCTTTATTTCAAGCATTTTTAGTATGATGAGTTTTTGCATTTCAATGCGTTGCTCATATGCGTTTTGATTTTTTTGATATCCAATTACTCCAACACATCGTAACAACAGGCAGTCTAACCAAAGGTGCTGAGCGTTCTGCTATTTCTTTGCAAGCAGCCAGTGAGCGGATTAAAAAACTCGAACAATATTTCGATACGCCCTTATTTATTCGACATAGTACAGGGGTTGAATTGACCAGCGCTGGACATGCGCTGGCTGAACATGCGCGGTTGTTACTGGTTCAAAAGCAGCAACTCGAACAAGACATGCAGCGCTTTCGGCGGCAAGTGCCTGAGTCATTAACACTATGGTGTAACTCATCGGCACAAAGTGAATATTTGCCAACCTTGTTACCCCAATATCTAATGCATCACCCTGAAATTAATATCGACCTACATGAGGCTGAAAGCTCCGATATTGTTGCGGCATTAATGAAAGGGATTGCCAAACTTGGTTTAGTCTCTAGTTTTTTTGATACACAACATCTGCAAACACAAGAGTTTGCAAGTGATCCTTTGGTTTTGATATGTCCTGCTGCTCATGCATTACAACACTCTGAACAATTAAATTTACTCGATGCATTGAGCTATGGATTCATTGGTTTAATGCCACATCATTCTTTGCAACAATCTATTGAAACCCAAGCAAAATTACTTGGTTTTAATATTCAGTACCGTTTGCGATTGCCTAACTTTTCCGCTATTGCCGAAGTCGTTGATCAGGGCGTTGGAATTGCCATCATGCCTGCTCGTGCAGCGCAACGCTTGCAAGCTGACTATCATTTTCATACGGTACAATTGCGAGGGGCATGGGCGAACCGTAAACTATTACTCGCCACACAGGATTTCAATCAACTTTCTTTGAATTACCAACAATTTGCAGAATTCTTATTGCAGCATCGCCCTTTATCCGAATAGCGCTTAATGCGATAACATATAAGCCCCTAATGCCACCAAGCCAATAAAAAATAAGCGGCGAAAACGTTGTTCATTGAGTTGATAGCGAATTTTTTTACCCAACCACATCCCGACTAAGGCCGCAACCAAAGCCACAATAGAAAGACGATAATCGAGTGTGACACCAGCCATTGGGTTGTGATGTAAAAAAACAGCCAAGCAAATCGTCGATACGGTAAAGGTTAATCCCAAAGCTTGTACCAACTCATCGCGTTGCAAATGCAAAGATTGCAAGTAAGGCACAACTGGAATAATGATCACCCCAGTTGCCACAGTCACAGCTCCCCCGATATAGCCCACCACAGGGGATAACCAAGTTTCATATCGACTTAGATCAGGTAATGCTTTTACGCACAGTCCGTAAATACCATACAGTGCCAACATACTGCCCAATAAAAGCTCACTACTTTGTCCATGGCTTTGATTCAAGGTCGGTAAGAAACTCCAAATAGAACCCACCACAATTCCAATCAGCAATGACCAAAAGCGGCAGATAAATGTCCAAACTCGACCCTCTGCAAATAGCTGCCAAATGTTCGTCATCATGGATGGGACTATGAGTAAAGAAGCGGCTTGAAAAGGACTCATTGCAATTGTTAATAGCCCCATCGACACGGCAGGTAAACCGAGACCGATCATGCCCTTAATCATCCCTGCAAAGATAAAGACGAATACAATAATTGCGATAAAGGTCACAGACATACTCCATGGATAGATCGGAGTTATGCTACGAAAAACTGAGGTACTGCCCTATTCTTATTTTTGGGAGTCAGCCTCAGGCAGAGCTTGAGGCCATTTTGTATTTATCTTCTAACACATTACTGATGATGCTCTCGATCATCCAAACACGATATAAGCTATTAAACACATAACTTTGCCCGTCAATTCGCAATTCTAAGACTGGAAAGTCAGGCTGATGCTTTTGCTGACAGAGTTCATCATTTTGTTTTAATAACACCTCAACATCTTGCTCAGTTAGTTGCTCGATCTCTAAACGTTTTTGCATCCGTTGGAAGTGTGCTTTGAAGGACATGTCTTTACCGTGTGTCCAAACACTTTCTAATATCTGATGTACAACATCCACTTGCTGCTCTTCAGGCACGCTATAAAACAGCTTAGCCATTTCATAAGTGGCTTCTTTGGTTGGGCGACAGAACGGTGTAAAGGCAACTTGTGTTCGCTTTGATACACGTGTTGCTAAGCTCCAATCAAACCAATCTCGACCATGATAGCTCAGCGGATATACTTTCAACTGAATATTATAATAATTGGCCAGTTCTTCTTTGATATATGCCAACAATAACCAGCTCATTGGATCTTCAAGTGCAATATAAAGATCTAACTCTGGATGCATCGCTTGCACTTCATTCAGTGCCTCGCCATCATTGATCAAATGCTCACGCCATTCGATATGATTGATCAAGAAAATTGGATTCCCTGTCAGCAACTTCTGTTGTTTGAGGCGACGTGTTAAGCGCAATAAATCATCAACGGCTTGATATTTACGCTCACCAAATTCGAAATAACTCGCAGCTACTGGAACGTCACTAAAAATACGTTCGGGATAATGCTGCGGGGTTTGGTGTTTACTGGCCATGGTATGCAAGGTACGCAATTTGCCATATTGTTGTTGCCACAACATATGAAAGACATCTTCAAGTAGATGTAGGAAGTTTTGTTCTCTTAACGGCGTATTTCTTAGAATTGTTTCAGCTTGTTGTAATGCTTCAGCGCTTGGAATTTCGGGAGTATCGTCAAAGCCAAAACGATGTTGCTTGGCTAAAATTTTGGCATCATTTAAACAATATTGCTGCCAATCCTGTGCAGACATACCATTCGGAGGTTCTGCATCTTGCCTCGAAATAATCACTTTCAGCGGCTTGAGCTCATCACTCAAGATTTCATTGAGCTGATCAAGTTGTTGCACCGCAAGATAGCTATAAACATCGTCTAGACGTAGGTAAATGCTTAAACCCTGTTCCGTAGGTAAAACCGCCTGACGAGAAGGTTTCTGATAGAACCAACTCGATCGGATGGGATCAAACCAACGACGTAACAAAGACATGTCAATCGCCTCTAAGCGTAATGAATGATAGAAAAGAAGATATATTTCCCAAGTGTACTGTTAAATGAGAACCAAGGGTATTTTATATTATAAAAATCAAACATCAAAAAATTCTCCTTGTAACACAACGATGGCATTACAAGGAGAGCGATGCTGAGCATTTAGATCAGCAAAGGAGTTTTACAAAACGCGTACTGCACCTTTCGCAGCACTAGTCGAATGCATCGCATAAATCTTCAACGACTTAGATACTTTACGCTTACGCTCTTCAGCTGGGTGCCAGCCTTTAGCATCTTGTACCGTACGGCGATGTGCCATCGTTGCATCATCAATATCAAGATGAATCGTACGATTTGGAATATCGATTTGAATGGTGTCACCATCTTCAACCAAACCGATTGCACCACCTTCCGCAGCTTCTGGAGAAACGTGACCAATCGATAGACCTGAAGAACCACCAGAGAAACGACCATCCGTAATCAAGGCGCAGTCTTTACCTAAACCTTTAGATTTCAAATAGCTTGTTGGATATAACATTTCTTGCATACCCGGTCCACCGCGTGGGCCTTCATAGCGAATGACCACGATATCACCAGCAACGATCTTATGATCTAAAATGGCTTCTACAGCTGCATCTTGGCTTTCAAAAACGCGTGCAGTCCCTGTAAATTTAAGGATTGATTCATCGACACCCGCAGTTTTTACAATACAGCCATCAAGAGCGATGTTGCCGTAAAGTACTGCCAAACCACCATCTTTAGAAAAGGCATGTTCAGCATTACGGATCACGCCTTTCTCACGGTCACCATCTAAAGTTGAGTAATAACGGTTTTGAGAGAATGCAACTTGCGTTGGAATACCGCCCGGAGATGAACGATAGAATTCATACACATCTGCATCTTCAGTACGAATAATATCCCATTTATCTAAGGCATCTTTGAGTGTTTTTTCATGTACAGTTGGGCATTCAGTGTTGAGTAACTTGGCACGATCTAACTCACCCAAGATCGCCATGATGCCACCCGCACGATGTACATCTTCCATATGCACATCAGATTTTGCAGGCGCAACTTTTGACAATACAGGCACTTGACGTGACAAACGGTCGATATCATCCATCGTGAAATCAACTTCTGCCTCATGCGCAGCAGCAAGTAAGTGCAATACAGTGTTGGTCGAACCGCCCATCGCGATATCCAAAGTCATGGCATTTTCAAATGCAGCTTTGGTTGCAATAGAACGTGGCAAAATACTGTCATCATTTTGTTCATAATAACGTTTCGCCAGTTCAACCACTAAACGACCCGCTTTAAGGAATAATTTTTCACGATTTGCATGTGTCGCAACAATTGAACCATTGCCCGGCAAAGACAAACCAAGCGCTTCGGTCAAACAGTTCATCGAGTTTGCAGTAAACATCCCTGAACATGAACCACAAGTCGGACATGCAGAGCGTTCGAAAGCAGCGACTTCTTCATCGGTATAGCTTTCATCAGCAGCAACGACCATGGCATCCACAAGGTCAATAGCTTTTTCATCACCACGGAACTTCACCTTACCCGCTTCCATTGGACCACCGGAAACGAATACCACTGGAATGTTTAAACGCATTGCTGCCATCAACATTCCCGGTGTGATCTTGTCACAGTTTGAGATGCAAACCATTGCATCGGCACAGTGTGCATTGACCATGTACTCAACTGAGTCAGCGATCAAATCACGCGAAGGCAATGAATACAACATACCGTCATGGCCCATTGCAATACCATCATCAACCGCAATGGTATTAAATTCTTTTGCAACACCACCCGATGCTTCAATTTCTCGCGCAACAAGTTGCCCTAAATCTTTAAGATGCACATGCCCTGGAACGAATTGGGTAAATGAGTTGACCACCGCAATAATTGGCTTGCCAAAATCTTCATCTTTCATACCTGTCGCACGCCATAAACCACGCGCGCCGGCCATATTTCTTCCATGTGTTGATGTTTTCGAACGATAATCAGGCATTTTTTATTCCCAACAAGTGTGTGCTCGAGAAAAATAGGGCTTTCTCTCTAGCGAAATGATACTGAGCTTTTTCCATCATACTACAAGTTATCGTTTAACTCATGACCAGTGGACCTATCTTTTTTGCACAAAAGCAATTCAATCCATCGAATTAGGGACTAGTGGCTTTTTCGCTTATAATTTGCAGCAAGTTTTAGTTGGATTATCTTTGTGAAAATCATTTTTGCTGGTACGCCTGAATTTGCGGCAACCGCATTGGCGGCATTATTAAAAACATCACACCAGATCATTGCTGTTTATACCCAACCTGACCGTAAATCAGGGCGTGGGCAAAAATTAACGCCATCTCCTGTTAAACAATTGGCGCTTGAACACGGTTTACCTGTTTATCAACCTTTGCATTTTAAAGCGTCGACGGAAGAAGGCCTAGCAGCTCAACAAGAATTGGCAGCTTTGGGTGCTGATGTGATGGTGGTCGCAGCTTATGGTCTGATCTTACCGCAAGCCGTTTTAGATACACCCAAATACGGATGCCTGAATATTCACGGTTCACTATTACCGCGTTGGCGTGGTGCTGCACCGATTCAACGTGCAATCGCGACGGGTGATGATGAAACAGGGATTACCATCATGCAGATGGCAGCTGGTTTAGATACAGGCGATATGATGTATAAAACCTATTGCCCAATTACAGCAGAAGATACCTCTGCCAGCTTGCATGACAAATTGGCAGATCAGGGTGCAGAAGCGATTTGTACTGTGCTTGAATCAGAACAAAGCCTGCAAGATTTTATTGCGAAACGTGAAGTGCAAGATGAAGCACTCACTGTTTATGCCCACAAACTCGTGAAAGCAGAAGCGCGTATCGATTGGACACAAAATGCCATTCAAATCGACCGTAATATCCGTGCTTTTAACCCGTGGCCAGTTGCCTTTATTCAACTGGATGAAAACAATGCGCTGCGTGTATGGGGCTCTACGCTTTCTTCCCACAGCAAAACCGATGCTCAAGTCGGTGAGATTGTAGCGATGGACAAACAAGGTGTACACGTTGCTTGTGGCGACAATACGGCAGTCTGCCTCACCAGTCTTCAGTGGCCGGGTGCTAAAGCCCTCAATCCAGTTCAAATTGCCCAAACCCAGAAATTACATATTGGACAAATTCTCCCATGAGCCAATCAAATCAATCCTCTGTAAAAAATTTGAATCTGCGTGCGCAAGTCGTCAAAACGCTTTTGGCGGTTCAAAATGGGCAATCTTTGTCTTCCGTTTTAAATCAACATATCAATATGGTTTCTGAACGTGACCGTGGTTTATATCATGAACTCACTTTAGGTTGCTTACGCCAATGGCATTCATTAAAAGCCATTACCTTACCATTGCTCACAAAGCCATTAGACAATGAAGCACTAGAAAGTTGTTTATATCTTGGTTTATATCAAATTCTATGTACTCGTATTCCAGTACATGCCGCGATTTCAGAAACGGTAAATGCGGCCAAGCAACTCGGTTTTGAGCCAATGAGTGGTTTAGTGAATGCGATTCTGCGTCGTGTTTCACGTGAAACAGCTGAATTTCAAACAGCATTGAATAATACGCATGGTTTACCAAGTTGGTTATTCAAACGACTCAAAAAAGATTGGCCTGAGCAAGCAGAACTACTATGCCAAGCCTTAAAACAAGTCGCACCGCTCACCCTTCGTGTCAATGAACGCCAAGTCAGTCGTGACGAATATTTAGAGATTTTGGACGAGGAACAGATTGATGCTCGTCCTTGCATGCTTTCAAATGTTGGTATTGTTTTGGGACAAACGGGCAATATTACCCATTTACCGGGTTTTGAAGAAGGTGGTTTTTCTGTTCAGGATGAACATGCACAGTTATGTGCCACGCTTTTACCGAACCTAGATGGCAAAGTGGTGGTTGATGCCTGTGCTGCACCTGGCGGCAAAACAGCACATATCCTTGAGCGCTTTAACCCTAAAAAATTGATTGCCCTTGATCATGATGCGAAACGTTTACTGCGTGTTTCTGAAAATATCGAACGTCTTGGCTTAGATCAAACTGAAGTAGAGATTATCGAGGCAGATGCCACTACATGGCAGACGCAGCAACTGGTCGACTGTATCGTGCTAGATGCACCATGTTCAGCAACAGGCGTAATTCGTCGCCATCCTGATATTCGCTTACTCAGACAGTCCACTGATATCGCGCAAACAGTCGCTTTACAGCAGCAGATTTTGCAACAGATGTGGCAACAACTTAAAGTCGACGGTACATTGCTGTATATCACTTGCTCGATCTTAAAAGCCGAGAATGAGCAGCAAATGGCGACATTCTTTGCGGAACATGCTGATGCAGAAGAAATTAAAATCGAAGCTGATTGGGGCATTGAACAGACCTATGGTCGTCAGTTACTCCCTACTGCACAATCAGGTGATGGTTTCTATTATTGCTTAATTAAAAAGTTGGCATAATAAAAAAGCAGGCTTAAAGCCTGCTTTTTTTACTTTTAAGTATCTCAGCGTGATTCTAGTCTTCAGGATTGCGCAATAAGTGCAAAATCGAAAGAGATAAACCACCCCATAGTAGAGCAATTGCAATCACTAACATGATAATAGCTGAAGTCGTCATTTCACTCTCCTAGCGATTTTTTAAACTAGACATGAATAAAGCACCGATTGCACAGAACAAGATACAGCCCCAACCAAACCAAAGCTGTAAACTCATTGAGTAATCGCCATATCCTTTTTGCAATAAAGCACTTAAAGCAAGACCAAGCGTAGATAACAACACCACTGGCGTTATCACAGTCAACGTGAATTCCCAGATTTTTCCTAACTTGATTGTTGAAATGCTGTTTACGTGTAACTCAAGCTCTCGCATCAATGAGCGCTTGAACCAAGACACCATGATGATCGAAACAAGTGCACCAGAAACAATACCCAAGTTATTGATAAAGTGATCGATAATATCAACTAATTTAATGGCATTAGCGCTTGAGAACAGTGCAATAGAAACAATACCAGTACCACCGCCAATAATGGTTACGGCTTTCGCACGGCCCCATTTTAATTTGTCCTGCATCGCTGCAATTGGCACTTCTAAAATACTCACCATTGACGTTACACCTGCAACGAACAATGAAGTAAAGAATAAAATACCGAATAATTCAGCACCCGCTCCTAAACTTGAAATGATCTTAGGGAATGCAATAAACGCAAGACCAATACCACCGCTTACCACATCTTGAACACTCTTATCCGCAGCATGTGCCATAAAGCCCAATGCAGCAAATACCCCAATCCCGGCAAGTAATTCAAACGAAGAGTTTGCAAAACCAACAACGAAACCAGAACCAGTTAAATTCGTTTTTGGTTTGAGATACGAGGCATAGGTCACCATAATCCCGAAACCAACAGATAACGAGAAGAAGATATGACCATAAGCAGCAAGCCATACTTTATAGTCTTTCATCGCTTCCCAGTTCGGCGTAAAGAATGCATTTAAGCCTTCTGAAGCACCTGGTAAACGTAATGCTTGAATCACGAGTATGCTAAAAAGAACGATTAAAAGCGGCATGAAAATACGGTTCGCAAGCTCAACCCCTTTTCGAACACCACCATATAGAATTACAAGCACAAGCGCCCAAACACCAATCAATGGCCATAACAAATGACTAATAAAGGTCATGTCAAAACCAGCGGCATCTGAAGTTGCTAAGAAAGCTTTAAAGAAATAACCCTCAGGATCAGCACCCCAAGATTGATTGAACGAGAAATAGATATAGCTACCAGCCCACGTCAAGACACTGGCATAGTAAAGACCGATGACGATACATACACAAGCTTGCCACCAACCTAAAGCCTCAGCTTTTTTAGTCAATTGTTCATAAGCTTTTGGAGGTGCACCAGTACTACGATGACCCACGGCATAGTCTAGGAATAACAGCGGTAAACCTGCTGTCAAAAGTGCAACTAAATAAGGAATTAAGAACGCGCCGCCACCATTTTCATAAGCGACATAGGGAAAGCGCCAAATATTACCCAAACCAACAGCAGATCCAACCGCCGCAATAATAAAACCAGATCGAGCAGACCAGTTTTCACGAGTATCTGTCATAAATCACCTAAATACGATAAAGGTTACTTTTAATGCTGCCTACACTTTATTTTTTTGTTACAAGCAAGAAAAGTACCACAAAAATTTTGTGTTGTTTGTCAAAGAGCATCACCTTTTGGGCAGATTGATTCTTCAGAACAAACGAGCAAAATAGAAAATTCTTCCTTAAAGAGCTTTGTCCATTTTTTGCTACTTAATAGCTGAACAATACCCGTTTTTATTTCTTTTTACTGTAAATTCTGGACGAAAAAACTATATTTTTCGAACGATTGATTATTTTTCAATTCACTGCAATATTGACCTGACAGTCAAGTTTTACAGGATAAGTTTATAAAATAATCAATCATTAAAATCATCACGCCCTCTTGTCTAAATTATTGCTTATTGTTTAATTGCGAGTAACCGTTCTTCTTGCATATCTCGGATGGCCGAATGAATTCCTTCTCGACCTAAGCCTGAGTCTTTTACACCGCCATAAGGCATATTATCCACACGGAAAGTCGGTACATCATTGATAATGACACCACCCACATGCAAATGATCCCAAGCATACAGCATCTTATTTAGATTCTGTGTATAAACGCCTGCTTGTAGCCCAAAACGACTTTGATTAATCGTCGCGATCCCTTGTTCAAAATCTTTGTACTTTTCTAAAATCGCAACTGGACCAAAGGCTTCATCTTTATACACCTCAAGCTTTGTATCTACATTCTCCAGAAGTGTCGGTTCAAATAGAACACCTTGTAATGTTCCTCCTATCAGTACTTTTGCCCCTTTTTTCTCCGCTTTATCAATCCACTTTTTCAAGCGCACTGCTTCTGCTTCCTTAATCATCGGACCAACCAAGGTTGTGCTTAAACTTGGATCATCAACTTTGATTTTTTTCACTTTCGCGAGTAATTTCTTTTTAACCTCCGTGTAAATATCTGCATGAATTAAAATTCGTTGCACACTAATACAAATCTGACCTGCATGACCATAAGCCGCTCCAACCAAACGATCAATCAAAGCATCATCAACGGGAGTATCTGGCTCAATTAATACAGCAGCATTTCCACCCAGTTCTAAGGTGACTTTCTTGCGACCTGCGCGTGCTTTCATGTCCCAGCCGACTTGATCTGAACCAGTAAAGCTCAAAAGTTTAAAGCGATCATCCGTCACTAAAATATCCGCTGCTTGACGATCACACGGCAATACCGACCAAGAACCTTTTGGAAGATCAGTTTCAGCTAAAACTTGGGCAATTTTTAATGCACTAATTGGAGTTAAACTGGCAGGCTTTAAAACAAAAGGACAACCCGCCGCAATCGCAGGGGCGATCTTATGCGCCACCAAATTTAATGGAAAATTAAATGGACTAATTAGCGAGATCGCACCAACAGGTACATGTTTCACCATTCCTCTAAAACGTGCCGCAGCAGGTGTAACCGCCAAAGGTAACATTCGACCATCATCAAGTTGAGTAACCGCATCCGCAGCGAGTTGAAAAGTATTAATTAAGCGCTCTACTTCAGCACTCGCAGCACCGCGAGGCTTTCCACCTTCCGCAATTAAAATCTCGGTGAGTTCCTCCCTTAATTCGTTAAACCGCTTCACACAGTGCAATAAAATTTTTTGTTTTTGATACGGCTTTAATGCTGCCATTTCTGCTTCAGCTTTTACCGATGCAGCAATAGCCTTTTCCAAAACTTTTGCATCTGCTAAAGCAACCCGTGCATAGACAGTATGTTGATATTTATGCTGTACCTCGAGCCATTGCCCTGTTGTAATTGCTTTCCCTGCTACGTATAAAGGGTAATCCACACACGATTCTACTTCTGTCATTATTTATTCTCTTTTCACATAATTTAAAATTAGACTACTGCATATTGCTCAAGATCACTATATGATGCGTCCAATCTAGGGTGAATTCATAACAATTCATTACGGTTTTGATATTAATTAGGACAATGCAATGAAACTATTAAAATTAACGCTACTTGCTTTAGGGACAAGCGTTTGTGGTTTAGCTCAAGCCGATTTAATTGGTGTAAAAGGCGATCTTAGCTACTGGAACTACAATGGTGAAGCCAATATGGCAGCACAAACCTCAGCACCCGATCAAGATCTTGACCGAAAAGGTTCTGCTCAATTATCACTCGCAATTGAGCATCCAATTCCACTGATCCCAAATGCAAAAATTCGTTATGTGAATTTAAAAACACAGACCGAAAATGAAGTTGCAGGTCAACCTGTTTATGACTTAGATATCGACCATACTGATTTTATTTTGTATTACGAAGTACTGGATAATATCGTAGATGCAGACATTGGTTTTGGCGCGAGTAACCTCAATGGTGATGTTAAGACGCTTGGCTTAAATAAAACAGATATTGATAAAACAATTCCTGTTATCTATGGATCAGCAGGCGTAAAACTGCCATTTACAGGTCTAAGTGCGAAAGCAGAATTACTATATAGCAATGTGAATGACACTAAAATTACGGATGCCCAAGCCGAATTACAATATAACTTTATTGATAATTTATTGGTCGATGTCGGCTTAAAAGCAGGTTATCGTATTCTTGATATTAAATTAGATGACTACGAAAAAAATGACCTTAAATTTAATTTTAAAGGTCCTTATATCGGTTTAGATGTTCATTTCTAAATCCAGATGAAGTTAAAAAACGGAATCATAAGATTCCGTTTTTTATTATTTATGATTACATCACTCAAAATTACTGTAAGCCAAAACGCACAAAGATGGCAGCCATTGGCTAATATACCGAACTCAACTTTACGTCTATCATACAAAACATAGAGAGACAGGAAGTCTCATTGAAAATAACAAGATACGCAGGAAGCGGTCGTTCATAAGGAATATAAACGACAAGAAACTGAATACTAAGAAGCCCCGTCAGGATGATGGGGCTTCTTTTATCTACTATTTTTATGCATGATTTAAAGACTTTTAAGATAAGCAATTACTTCTTCATGCTCTGCCATTTCTGCAAGCTGCAGCGCAGTATATTCGCCTTTATAAGCAACATTTGCACCTTTACTCACAAGTAGCTTCACCACAGCTAAATGATCATTCTCAGCCGCAGCCTGTAATGCACTATAGCCTTCGTCATCAGTTTGGTTTGGGTCTACACCCTCTATCAATAATTGCTCAACTTGCTCCACATCACCAAGGGATGCCCAATACACTAGCTCAGGAAGATGCAGTTCATCATCTTCTGAAATTGGGGAGAATGAGTTAAGTTTCATAATAATTCTCTTTAATAACCTTTCAAATTAATAATTCTCAACGATAAATTCGCCATGAGATTCAGCAACAAGAAATTGAACCACATTTTCACGTGTCTCTAGAACCCATACACCTGTAAATTCTGATGTCCGTATTACAGTAAAATACAACTTAAAAAGATCACGGATGGAACTTATACCATCCCTTACTACTAAAGCAAAATCTTCCCATTCTTTATTATTTCCCCAAGGATTATCGGCGTGTAAATATTTTCCTAATCGATCATACAATTTAATAAACTGATTTTTGTCAAAGAATTTTCCTGTTTTTCTATTAAAATGCCAAGTCCCATTCTCTAACTTTTCAGCTGGTAACAAAGGTATAGGGTAAAAGTCAGAATTTATTCCACTTAAAGCTTTTAAAATTGAGCTAGCTTTATAATCTTTTGTATAGTCAGGATTTCCATCAGCTTGAGCACGATATTCTTGATATTTAATTTTATTTGGGGCGATCGAAGCTAAAGCAAATATTTCTAATGCTTTACGTAAATGTAATATTGAGGATTCTAAATCTAATAAATCTTTGATTTCGAAATATGACTCTATAAGACTTTCACACTTCTGTAATCTAAAAAGTGCCTCATTTACTTTATCAGTATAAATTTTTTGTAAATCTTTCATTTTAATATCTGTTTAAAATTCAAACAATATATTACTTTCGC
>NZ_BAEB01000010.1:0-54693 GCF_000241225.1 Acinetobacter sp. NBRC 100985
TACTATATAGTAGTAGTGNGTTTTTTTATGACTTAAATAAAGCTGTGAATTAGAACAGTTTCACAGGAATATCAAGGAACAAACGCCATTCATTGGTTGAGCCAATGACATTGCTGACATATTGACCAGAAACATTATTATAGGTATCACTTGAACGTAAGTAAGAATAGCGAACACGTAGGCTTGCATCTTTCAATGCACCTGTTTGAACTGTATATTTGACTTGGTTAAAGAACTCATGTTCTTCGGCTTGGTCAATGATTTTTGAGCGATCTGTTATTTTAGCGATATCAATATCCCAACCATAAACAAATGCAGTTGTCCAGTTTAGACCAGGTAAACCGTGATTTTTGAAGTTGTAGTTATATTGTAGCCCGACAGATTTTTCATCATTACCATTAAAGTCACCTAAATAGGAATTAGGGACATAGATACTTTGTAAACCATCAGCATTATAGCCATAGTCATATCCAGTATTACCTGTGTTATCTTGATAAGAAAGCATGACATTATGTACATCTTTGCCATAGCCCACTGAAACAGCCCAAATCGAGTTTTTACGGTTTGCTAGATCATCTGTGGTATGTGAATCAGTGAGTGCATCTTTATCCCATTTTGTATGATAACCCATGGCATCAAGTGTTAAGGTACTCTTGTCTTTTAATCTTTGGGTAAAGTTTACATTAGCATAATGACGTTCTAACTTATCTTGAACATCTAAGCCATAATACGATGAATTGAGTTGATCATTAAATTTATATTTAGCACCCCAAACTACTGCACGATCAAGCCCTTGACCTGTCACATCTTTATCGGTACTAATTTGGTTTGACATTTGGTTTTTTGTGAATTTACCTGCAACCACATTTAGATTTGGAATTTCATTACTTTCAATGAAAACACCTGTGTAATACTCAGGCACTAAACGGGCTTGATTACTTGCCATGACAGGAAGTGTTGACACCTGTGTACCATAAGTCACGGTTGTGTTGGAAATACGTGCTTTCACATTGGCACCACCACGAGCCCAATGATCATAAGCAAATCCACGATCATCTACAGGAATCATTTGATTACCCGTATTATTATTCGCACCAAGCTTGAAAGATGCATCACCTACTAGGCCAACACCAAAGCCAACAACACCCTTTGTAAAGCCTGATTGAAGATCAAAAATGGCAGTTTGCGCTGTTGAGCTTGTATCATTTGTTAAACCGTCTTTTTTATCACGATTTAAAAAGCCTGTGCGGAACAATACTGAACCATTTGCATCCTCAACAAAACCTTTAGCTTCGCTTTGTTCGCTTGCATATGTTGAGGAGATCAATGCGGCATTAATCAAAACCGCTAATGTTAGTTTCTTTGCCTTTGGCATAGGTAGCCTCATAATAAATAAGATCAATTTCGATCAAAATCGAAATTTTGACCAATTGTATAAGTTATACATAAAAAAGATAGATTTTTATTAAAAATTTTTAATTATTTTTAAATAAAATACATATATGATTTTATGATTTATTTCTTGTTTAAAAAGCAGGCTAATTAAAATTAAGATATTGAATATTATCTATATTTAATATTATATTGAATGTAATTTATGCTGGTTGTTTTTTTGATTTATTTCTACAAAAATACGTGATTTGTTCAAGTTTTTCTTCTTTATATTTAAGTATTTATTTTTTCTTTGATTGAAAATTATTCTGCTGATTTGCAAAAAATGACATCCCGATGAATGGCAAATTGTTGAGGATGAAAAATAAACAGTTTGTTCAGTTTTGTTTAAGTTTTTTAATATGCACTTTTTTTGATCACTTTGGTCTTAATCGCTAGAACAGTTGTATTTTAAATACTCTGAGTGAAGCTAAATTTTTATTTTGCATTATTTTTGTGCGAAAAATAGTCTGTTTTTGTGTGGTGCGTCGAAATTGATCAAAAATAATCATGATATTGAGTTGAGGGAGCATTAAAAGCGCACTGCTTCTATATGTTTGGCACTTTTATAGCACAAGACTTAGATTTGATCAGGGTTTTTAAAAGTTGGCACAGCATTTGCTAATTACAAACGTGATGCAATTTAAAACATAAATCAGTCGAATATCCATCATGGGGGAGATCAATATGATGAAATTTGCATGTAAAGCAATCGCGATGAGTATCATTGCTGTAACTTCATCTTTTGCTATGGCTGAAGAAACAACGACATTATCTCAGTACGGACTTAGCTTTTCAGGAAATGCTGCATTAACCACAGATTATCGCTATCGTGGTATGACTCAAACTCAAAGTGATCCAGCAGTACAAGGTGGTTTTGCATTATCTCATTCTTCTGGTTTATATGCTGGTGTATGGGGTTCAAATGTAAACTTTGGTTCAGCTGACCCGCACTTAGAATTAGATCCATATATTGGTTATACAACTGAATTGCCTTTTGCTGGCAAGCCAACTTTAGATGTTGGTTTATGGTACTACGGCTATCCAAGTGCGTCAGATTTCAACTGGCTTGAGCTATACGCTAAATTAGGTTTCAGTGATGTTATTGCTTCTGGCGATAGCTTATTAGCAAGTGTTAATTATACAAATGATTTCTTTGGTTTGGATGAAGATGCTTGGTATTTAAACGCAACGTATACAGTACCTTTTGCTGACACAGGTTTTGGTGGTGTCGCAAGTATTGGTTATACAACAGCGGATAACTATGACTTCAGTGATAATGGCAGTAAAGATGACAACTACGTTGATTGGAAAGTTGGCGTAACTTATAGCTTCAAATCTATTCCTGATTTCTCAGCTGAACTTGCTGCTGTAGGTACAAATATTGATGCTGATATGCAACCTTACAAACGCGGTGTAGAAACGGGTGCAGTATTTACATTAAATAAAACATTCTAATTATTTAGAAAACTGAAAAGCCAGCTGAAATGCTGGCTTTTTTGTGCGGTGCATAATTAAAAAAATATTAGTTTCATTTTCTTTATAACTATCTTGGAATGTCTTGATTGCAGGCGTGAATATTTCATTTTCTGCCATAATATTTAAGGTCGTGACTTTATGCGCTAAAAAGAGCAGGTTCGCCCTAGTTTGGTTGCATGTATAAAAACCGCATCATGATAAAAGACTGGAGAATAGCTATTTAATCTCTTTGTTTTATTCAAGTTTCTGTTAAATATAGGATATTATTTATTTTTAATCTTTTTTTAATGTTGGCACAGCAATTGCTAATTACATATTGATGCAATTTTAGACAGAAATCTGTTGAATATCTAAATCTAGGGGAGATCAATATGATGAAATTTGCAGTCAAGGCATTAGCTTTAAGTGTTGCAACATTAACATCAACTTTAACAATGGCTGAAGAGAGTAAGCTACCATTTCCGGGAACAGTTTCTGGAAATATCAGTGTGATATCGAGCTATAACTTGCGTGGTATTACTAACTCTCCAGAAAATAGCGGTGCAGCTGTACAAGGTGGATTGGATTATAGCCACAAGGGTTTTTATGCAGGTTATTGGTTTTCAACACTAGATTATTCTTATGCTTGTCTAAATCCTGACTGTAAAGATGTCGATGCGAGAGATTCTTTTGAAAGTGATTTTTATGCTGGCTATAAGGGCAATATTACCGAAGATCTAGGCTATCAAGTGGGTGGGACGATTTATTATTACTATCCAGGATGGGAGTCTACAGGTTACGAAACCATTGTTGGTCTAAGTTATAAAGACTTTGGTGTGACGGCACAAACTTTATTAAACAACGTTACTTTTGGTAATAAAGGAGATACTTATTTCCTCGCGACGTATGCGCCTGCATTGCCTGCTGGTTTTACGGGTAAAGCACAACTGGGTGCCTATTATTATGGCGATGATGATGAGTTTACTGCAAAAACAGAGCATAGTTTTGCTTTCCGTCATGCGACATTAGGTCTATCTCATGCTTTAGGTGATACAGGTGCTAACTGGAGTCTCGATTATATTTTAGGGGGCTATGACCGTTCTGATATCAAACAAAAAATAAAGTGGTTTTAGGATTAGCTTACGCTTTTTAATAATAACAATAATGAAAAGCGACCAATATGGTCGCTTTTTTTATGCCTGATGACCTCGGTAGGACAATGCTTCTGTTAAATGTGAGCTAGAAATCATTTCACTCTCAGATAAATCAGCAATGGTTCGTGCGACACGTAAAACCCGATGATAAGCACGAGCTGAGAGATTCAGACGTTGTTGAGCCATTGCCATGATTTTTGTTGAGCTGTCATCAAGTAGCGCATATTGCTCTAATAAGTTCGGTGATAACGCTTGATTTAAACACTGCTGTCTTTGCAGTTGTTGTTGATAGGCTTTAATCACACGTTGTCGCACTGTTTCAGAGTTTTCAGTTACTACTCGATCTTGTAATTCAGTGGCTTGCAAAGGTGGAACATCAATATGTAAATCAATTCGATCCAGCAAAGGGCCAGAAATCCGATTTTGATAACGCTGAATACTTTCTGGTGAGCATTGACAGCGACTATCTTGGTTGAATGCGTAACCACAAGGGCAAGGGTTCATTGCAGCAATGAACTGGAAATTTGCAGGAAAAGTCATTTGTCTTGCTGCGCGTGAAATCACAATTTCTTTGGACTCTAAAGGCTGACGCAGCACTTCCAGCACTTTTCGATCAAACTCAGGTAACTCATCTAGAAACAAGACACCTAAATGTGCAAGGGTAATTTCACCCGGTTTTGGCTGTGAACCGCTGTTATTTACAAAGAACTATGCGACAATATAAGCTAGGGTCAAAGACTTAGACCACCTTTTATAAAGAACTATGCGACAAATTTTATAAAGAACTATGCAACGGAACCTAGAATGAACAATCAATCATGCGACACCGTTAACATCGTACCAGCTCGAAGAAAAATTGGTAATACACGTATCAGTGTATCTGGTTTATATCCTTTTAAAAAAGATTCCGCAGTTGCCTTTGAATCAACTCTTGAACGGGATTTCCTTATTCGATTAGAGGTTGATCCCAATGTTCTTGCTGTTGAGTCTCAACCATTTACCATTGAGTATTTTGATAATGGACAGAAACGAGTTTACACCCCTGACTACCTAGTAACTTATAAGCATAATGATTTTATTCCATTTATTGCACCTAAACTGGTTGAAGTAAAACCTACAGATGAATTGCAACTTAATTTGCATCTATGGAAAGCTAGATATCGTGCTGCCATGAGGGTATGCAAAGAAGAGGGTTGGAAATTTCATATTGCACATGAGGGGCGTATTCGGGACCAGTTATGGTCGAATGCCATGTTTTTACAAAAGTACCGAAAGATGGAATTTCCCCCTGCTGATTCAAAGCACTTATTGGATTATGTGAGAGATCGAGGAGCAGTAACTTTTGAGACTCTATTAGCCAGACATTTTCTTGGAAAATGGGACAGAGCCAATGGAATTAGTCAAATCTGGTATTTAGTTGCTCATGGTTATCTGGTTTGCGATTTAAGTATGCCTTTACAGCCATCTACTGAACTTTGGGTAAATGGGAGTTGTCATGAATGATAGACGTGTGAATATCAAAATAGCTGCTGGGGAGCCGGTTCAGATAAAAGGGATTCCCCATACGATTATTGAAGTCATTGACCTAAAATCGGTTTTTGTTGAAAACAATAATACTGGCAGGAAAAGTATCGCGGCTATCAGTGAATTAAGGCCATCAATAGCTGTGGAACAGTATGAAGATCTAGAGCTCATCGCTGATAAAGACTGGATTGAGGCTGAAAGACGTTTCAACATCATCCGACCTTTCATTGAGGGAGGCGTGAGTGGTCGTAAGGAAGTAGAGTTACGAGCCCAAGAACATGATATTAATCCAGCCACTATCTATAGATGGTTAAAAATCTATAAGGCATATGGAACTATTGATGGATTGCGGCCCAGAAAAGAGGGATTGCCACAAGGCAAGAAGATAATTAATAAACATGCTGAAGCAATCATTGAAAAAGCCATCAAGGATTTATACCTAACTAATCAAAGAATAAGTGTTCAAAAAGTTGTACTTGAAGTGAAACGCTTATGTCATGAATACCATATCCTAGAGGTGCCTCATGCCAATACAGTAAGAAATCGTATTGCAGCGATTAGCCAGAGAGACTCTCTTCGTAAGAGGGGACATAAGGAAAAGGCCGATAACAAATTTACACCTGCCGCAGGGAAATTCCCTCATGCTGATTATCCACTTGCCGTCGTACAGATTGACCATACGCCTGTTGATCTTATTCTGGTTGATGATTTTAGCAGGTGTCCTATAGGACGACCTTTTCTTACGTTGGCAATTGATGTGCGTTCAAGGGTAGTTGTGGGATATTACTTATCATTAGATGCCCCCTCTGTTATGTCTATTGCAATGAGCGTTTCTCAAGCTGTACTGCCCAAAGAGAAATGGCTAGCTTCGCGCAAGATTCAAGCTGAATGGCCTGTCTGGGGAATTATGAACACCATTCATGTCGATAATGGACCTGAGTTTCACTCAGAAACTTTCAGAAATGCTTGTATGGCACATGATATTCGTCTGGAATACCGACCAGTTAAAAAACCACGTTTTGGCGGGCACATTGAACGTTTGATGGGAACATTTGCAACCGATATTCACGCAGTTCCAGGAACAACTTTTTCAAATATTTTTGAAAGAAAAGGCTATAACTCAGATGCGGAAGCAGTTTTCACATTCTCCGAATTTGAGGACTGGCTGATTGATTTTATCTGTAATGTTTACCACAAAAGGAAACACTCTGCTTTAGGTACTTCTCCACTACATGCTTTTGAGTTAGGTATCTTTGGTGATAAAAACACGTTAGGTTCTGGGGCTGCTAGATTGCCTGCAAATGATCATAATTTCTTTCTTGATTTTCTACCAAGTTTTGAAAGGACGATTCAAACAACAGGTGTAACAATTGATGGTCTTGCTTATTATGCTGATGTACTAAGAGGTTGGATTAATGCTGTAGACCCTGATAATCAAAAGGAAAAACGTAAATTTATCTTTAGGCGTGATCCAAGAAATATTAGTGAGATATGGTTCTTTGATCCCGAAATCAAAAATTATTTTAAGGTTCCTTTAGCGGATCAAAGTATTCCACCATTTAGTATTTGGGAACACAAAAAGATTCAGGAACTGAAAAAGGAAACTGGCGAATATCTAAAAGATCATGAACTTGGACAGGCTCTAGCTAAACTTCGGGAGCGTGTTCAGGAGGCAAGTACTAAAACTCGACGGGCTCGCAGATCACATCAGCGCAGTACCCAACATCAACAGAGTGTTAACCCTGCTTCAATTCAGGGCAAAAAACCTCAACAAGAGAGTACGATTTTGGAGCAACAGCTTGAAAACGTATATGGTTTATTGCCTCTCGATGAGCTGGAAAATGATGAGGATATTTCATGAGTAACTATTCACATGTTTTTCAAGAGTTTCGCCCTATTGTGGAACAGTCTAATGAGGACAGACTCTACTTCCTGGAAGAGGACCGATGGATTGGGTATCCAGCAGCCAATGACTTGTTAGACCAATTGAAAGGATTCCTGACACTTCCTAAGCGGAGCCGTATGCCCAACTTACTGGTATTGAGTAAGCCAAATAATGGTAAAACCTCAATTATTAACCAGTTCTTTAAGCTGTATGGGGAGGGTTATGTCAATGCAGAAAATAATGCAGTAAAACCTGTAATCATTGTACAGGCACCTGTTTCCCCTGATGAAAAAGCTCTGTATATGGCTATTCTTGATAAGTTCTGGGTTCCTTTTCGAGAAAGAGATCCCGTTGCGAAGCTACGTTACCAAGTGGTCCATTGCCTTAAACTTTATGAGGTAAAGCTCCTCATTATCGACGAAATGAATTCTCTATTATGTGGCAGTCCGATTAAGCAAAGAACAGTAATGAATGCGATTAAGTATTTGTGTAATGAAACACAGATACCCATTGTTGGGTTTGGTACAGAAGAAGCAATTAGTGTTCTGCGTACTGATCCACAGCATGTCAGCCGTTTTCGTGTGGTTAATTTGCCCTTATGGAAACTAGATAAAGACTTTCAAGCTATGGTAAATAAATTTGAGAAAGTTCTTCCCCTCAAACAGGCTTCAAAACTGGCTGAACCAGCAACAGTAAAATATCTGCATGATATTACAGATGGAAACTTAGGTAATCTGCGAACGATTTTACGGGACGCCGCAAAGAAAGCTGTTGTTTCTGGTCAGGAGTTTATCGACCGTAGCTTGCTAGAAAGTGTGAAATAAGCAATGTGGAGGACTAGGTATGATAAGTGCAACAGAAATCCATTCATGGTTTATTCCCACGGACTTAAAGCAAGATGAGGCATTATCTTCTTGGTTGATACGTGCCGCACTTGACAGTGGTTGTGACCCATTAAGTTTAACTGGAGTACTTTGGCCCAAATGGCGAATCTGGTCTGTAGATGTAGATCGTGGTTTAAGTGCAGAGCAAGTACAGGTATTGATCAATACGACAAAAATTGATGAAAGCCAATTTAATTCTGCTACGCTTCGCAATTTTTTAATTAAATATAATCTGGATAATCAAACTCTTGATGCATGGTACTTGGTATTAGGTACAAGAAACCGTAAGCATCGAGGTGGCTGGCAATATTGTCCTGAGTGTCTATCTGAGGATAATGTTGCCTATTTCCGTCTGCCTTGGCGTTTTGCCTGGCATACAGGTTGTATAAAACATAATCAGCATTTACATGATCAATGTCCTCATTGCCATAATGCTATTCAACCTAGACGTCTTGAAGCCCCTGATCAGGTTATGACTTGCTGTTCAATATGTAAAAAAAGTCTATTGGAGGTTAATAAAAGCCTTGTGGATTGTCATGCCTTGGCATTCCAAAAAATCTTTGATCAATTCCTGGAACAAGGCTGTGCAACCTATCAAGACAAGTTGATTTCAGTAACTGATTGGTTAACGGTGATTAAGTTATTTTCACAATTTATTAGAAAAGCTTTAGCTGGCTCAGTAAATGGAAAAGGATGGGCTTTTCTTGAACAACTCAGAATTCAGGTGCCCCATCCTGAGCTTATATCGAATGGATTGGCTGTTAACCAACTTCCAGTTACCGAGAGAGAACGGCTATTTTCCTGTATTTATCAATTACTCATTATTCCCCAGGAAAAGTTTATTGAAACAGCAAAATCTTTAAATATGAACAGGTCTTCATTTTGGGATAAGAGAAACCAGTTGCCAGCCATATTAAGGCCTGTTGAAGAACAATTAGGCTCGATTTATCGGAACTACCCTCCAAAGAGAGCATTGGTAGCTACCTTTAAACCTAAAAGTAAGGAGACTGTAATACGCAAGTTTTTAAGATTAAAAAGAAAACTAGGGTAACTTTTGGGGGGACAACACCATGCCTCAGTGTGATGAATGTGGTGATGCGGTTGAAAAGATACACCGACTTTATAAACAGCGTAACTATTGCCATAAGTGCTATGTACGAGTTTTTAAAAAACAGGATTGTCCGTCGTGTGGTAAAAGTTCCAGATTATATAAAGCTGATAACTTGGCCGTTTGCCAACAATGTGAAACCAATAGACCTTGCATTAGATGTCAGCGTATTGATTACCCTATAGGAAAAATAACGGAGCAAGGCCCTGTTTGTAATAGTTGTTCAGTTTATTTTAGAGAGTTTCAAGCTTGTGAACGGTGTGGTGTGACATCACAACGCTTATCTCGTATCAGCCGTTTTGGAGATAATTTAAGAGTTTGCCCAAAGTGTGCAACCCGTGATTACCAGACATGCCAAAGTTGTAGAAGATATAGGTTGATTGAACAGGATGTTGTGTCAGGCAAAATGCTTTGTAAGAAATGTTTGACCTGTCCACCACTTCAATGTCTAACTTGCCAGCAACAGATTCCTGCTGGATATGGGAAATACTGTGAATTATGTACATGGCGAAGAATATTGGGGAATAGGATTAAGGAACTGGTTAATACATTAGTAAATCCAAGCCTCAAAGGTTACTTTAAAGATTATATGAATTGGCTTGATCATGAGGTTGGACCGCATAAGGCTGCATTACTAATTCGTAAACATATTCATTTTTTTGAAAAGACCAGTGATCTTTGGGGAGATCAGATCCCAGACAATGACTCTTTATTACATAGACTAAGAACAAGTGGTTTACGCAAATATGAGCTGCCCATCCGGTGGTTGGTTGCAGTACATCACCTGCATATAGATACCCAATCTAAAGGCCACTGTTCTGAATTTGACCAACTGAGAAAACTGGCGAACTCATGTCCTGGTTCATCGCTTTCAGCCCAAATTCTTCAGAACTATTATCAGGTTTTAATAAATAAAATGGATTTAGGGAAAACGAGTATACGTTCTGCCCGTTTAGCCATGAAACCAGCATCTGCTTTAATGCTGTTGGTAAGTCAATCACGATTAGATTTACCAACAATGTGGCATGTAAAATATTACTTATTTAAGTCCCCTGGACAAGCTTGCGCTATTGTTGGCTTTCTTAATTTTTTAAACAAGAATTATGATACGAACCTTGATACGTCATGGGTACTAGATGAAAAAATAACAGAAAAAAGTAATATGAAGAAACTGGAAAAACAATTGTTGGCCATCATGAAAGCCCCAGAGGAAAATTTTAATGAACTAGAGTGGATAAAGTTAGGATTGATGTATTTTCATAATTTGGATAAATCCTTTTTTAATCAAATGGATAGTATTAATTATAGGGGGCTGAATGATGGCTTTGAAGTGAGGTTTGGTGATCAGCAATATTGGATACCTAAATTGCTTGTATAACTGGACCATATAACGCTAATGTAGCTACATAAAGTTAAAACTGAATTTTGGGCTTCCAGAGGGTATGTATGGGGCAATTAGGTCATGAATATTGTGTTCATAATGGATTCAATAGGTCTCATGCAGGGAAATATGTTTATTCACTTGCTACGTTTATATCTTGGATATTGATTTACTTTTTACTGAAGTTCTTGGGTGGATTGTCTCCTTATTGGAATGTCATCATTTCTAGTGCTATCACTGCTTTATTATTTCTTACTTTTTATTTTCTATTTGATAAATGGATATGGAAAACAGGTTTATTTTTCAAGATTCTGAAATATCCTGATATTTCGGGAGAATGGTCATGTAAAGGTATCTCTGATTACCAAGAAGAAAATTCTGAAATGATTAAGCACAATAGAGAGTGGATTGGAAAAGTAACAATTTTACAAAGTTGGGATAAAGTAAGAATCAGATTAGAAACAGAATTTTCCACATCTGACAGTATTTCTGCTGCAATTATTTATGACGAAATTGAAGAATACAAAGTTCTTTATAGTTATGAAAACAAACCAAAAGATTTAGATCATGAAGAGTTACGTATCCATCGAGGATTTGTAGAGCTGACACTTCATAAAGACAATAAAAGTGCCAGTGCTAAATATTATAATGTTACTGGTCGAAGAACCATGGGAACAATGTTATGGGAAAAATTAGATAACTAATGGATAAGAGCCAATGGTTTCGTCATATAGGTAACCCAAATCTTTACGTATTTCCGTAACGAGTTTATCTAAGGCAATGCTCATTGTTGTGAGAGAGGTTTCTTTCTGATAACTATCAAATATTTTTCTGGTCATATCAGGTGTATATAAGCTATTTCTATAGTTTGGGTTATGATACAGATAATCAAAAAATCTTTTTGTTTCAAGAACTATTGCTAAAGCATTTGTTCTACCTTTCTTTAAATTTTCTAGATTGGAATGATACATAATAGAGGCTAGATCAAAACTACTTAAGTAAATTACTTTGCCCTCTTCAACTAAATCGGCTTTTATTGTTTTACAAAGGCGGATAGATTTTTTCAATCCTCCATCAGCATAGTATTTACATTTGTAATCTATATAAAAAATATGCTTGAAAGGTAAGTTCATCAATGTAGTAGGAGTTTTATTATCTAGAATATTGACTCCTCTTAAATAAAGGTGCTTTTGTTGTTGGTACTCATATGTTTCTACCCAATGAGAGGGTACAACATCTACATCCCGAGGAAGTGATCCACCTGTTAAAGTTATAGATTTAGCACCAGTAGTATCAATTGTTACGGCAGGATATGCTTGTCTTAATTCATAAGTGCACGCGTTCCTGAGTTCTCTTAATATTTTTATATCATCATGACGTAAAGTACCTAAATAACCCTCTGTACGATAATGTGATTTGTTAAGTACAAGTAAATCAACATCACTTACACCTTTGATATGAATATTTAGGGGAACTGACCCTTGTAATCTGTATTCTGTGACAATGTTATGATTATTTAGTAGCCTAGGCTCTAATTGTTTTTCAATTCTTTTAGCAGTTTCAATACTGATTTCTGTGTAACGTTTACTAACTTCTTGCATTGCTCCTACTGCATAACGGATAGATGGTTTGTCTGATACAATCTGCCATTTTTCTATTGTACGTTTTAATTCATCAAACTCATTAAATGAAGTTACGCCTGCTGTTACACTATCAAAAGCATTGTATGTAAGGTCAGTACCTTTTCGTCTTTTCTCTAATCTGTTCAATCTTTTATAAAAATCAATTTCAGACATTGTGAAACTCAAAAAATAGTAGTTATGGTTAAAATAATTATACCTTAATAATTATTTTAAGGTTTTAATAAATAAGGTTTTATTGTCATAAATGCTCAAATTTAAGATGGGAAGTAAGATAATTTTTAAGTATAAAGTTTGAGAATGTTTGTAGTCTTTTGTAGTGCATCCAATAGTCAAATAAATAATTGTGAAACCATGAAGACACATATCACATTGATATTTATATAAAAATATTATTTGTGATTGGAGGTGATTTTTTTAATTCTATTGATTATTGTGACTCACTACGGAGTTAATTGTCTTTAAGTATTTGTTTTTAATTGTTTTATTCTTTTAATTATTTTTATTTGATTAGGTGTTGACCTTACCATAATTGGAAAGAATAGAGTTGCTACATCAAGGGTAATGATGTACCTGATATGAAAGAATAACTTCCGAGCTTATTACCCATTATTTTTTCATAATTGTAGTAAGAGGATAACTCCATGAAACACTTTGTTCCAATGTTAATGATCGGTGCGATTGTATTTAGTGCGGGGTGTTCCTCTTCTGACGCTCCAAAGGAAAATTCAATGAGTGAGAATAAACATGAAAGCCATTCAATGCACCATGATATGAATGGTTCAGCTAAAACAGATAATCCATCTACAAATGCCTATATGGAAGTAAATACTCGTATGCACAGCGGAATGGGTATTGATTTCACGGGAAATGCAGATACTGACTTTATGTTGGGTATGATTCCTCACCATCAGGGTGCGGTTGATATGGCAAAAGTAGTTCTTCAATACGGTTCTGATCCAGAAGTGCGTCAGCTTGCCGAGAACGTTATCTCTGCCCAAGAGTCAGAAATCAAGATGATGAATGAATGGTTGGCAAAAAACAAAAATCATTCTGGCAGCAAAAATGAAGATAGCCCATCAACTCAAGCATATATTAAGATCAATGATGAAATGCACGCAGATATGATGGTTCCATTTACAGGAAATGCTGATGTTGATTTCATGAGAGGCATGATCCCCCATCATCAAGGTGCAATTGATATGGCAAAAGTAGTTCTTCAATATGGTTCTGATCCAGAAGTACGCCAGCTTGCTGAAGATGTTATCTCTGCCCAGGAATCAGAAATCAAGATGATGAATGAATGGTTAAGTAAACATAAGTAGATACTTCTCTATTCGATATTCTTTTAAATGAGGGGCTTTTTAAAGCCCCTTGTTTTATCTATAAATTTGATGAATTGAGGATTATGTTATATGCCAAAAATTATAGTTATTCCGCATGAAAAGATTTGTCCAGAGGGTGCGGAACTTGAAATTGAAAGCGGAAGTAATTTATGTCGAAGTTTATTGGATCATGGCATTCCCATAGAACATGCCTGCGATTTATCAGGTGCATGTACAACATGCCATGTTGTTCTGAAAAAAGGGTTCGACAGTTTAGAAGAAATGGATGATGTAGAGGCGGACTTACTGGATCGTGCCTGGGGGCTTACGGCCCAATCAAGACTATCTTGCCAGGTTAAGGTCCAAGATGAAAACTTGGAGGTAGAAATACCTAAGTACACAGTCAATTATATATCTGAGGGACATTAATTTTACTTTTAATGCTTGACCTTACAATTATGGCAAGGTTTATATTAAACACATCCTGAATAGTAATAGTGGAGTTAAATATGGAATTTCATGTTGAAGATATGACTTGTGGTGGCTGTGCCCGTGGTGTAACCAGAGCAATTCAAGCAATAGATGCCAATGCAAAGGTCATCACCGAACCACCCAATCGTAGTGTAAAAGTTGAAACAACTGCAACACAGCAGCAAATCGTTGAGGCTTTAACCGAGGCTGGTTTTCCTCCTCGTTAAAAACGGACGAAATGATAAAGCGACTCTCTATTGAGTCGCTTTTTTGTGGGCAATGAATTATAAGCTCAATATTTAGGAATGTTTGTGATGTTAAATTAGCAGTTATTTGACAATGTAAGTATCTAAAAGAAATGACATATTTTAGTTCATAGTTATAAATATAAAAAATAGGGAGAAGTAAAATTAATTTTACTTCTCCCTATATCCTATTGCTATTTCTTTCGGGTTAAAGGTGAAACGGAAAGCAGGTCGTTATGATGGTGAACGTCCTTTATTTCATTGTGAGGTTCTTGCAAGCCTTCAAGAATCGGACAGTCGGGTCTATTATCACCAGCACAACAGTCGATTAAGTCCTTGAGGGTATTCGCCATTTGCTGTAGGTCATTGATACGTTCTTCCAGCTTTTCACTATGACCCTGAGCAAGGCGTTTGACATCAGCACTCTGTCTACCGCGGTTATTCCATAAATCAAGTAAGTCTGATATTTCTGCTACTGAAAAACCGAGTTCACGACTTCGCTTGATAAACTTTAAACGTTCAACATCATTTGCTGAGTAAGAGCGATAACCTGCATTATTACGTCCCGCAGCAGGAATTAGGCCAATCTGCTCATAATAACGAATCATCTTGGCGGTAACTCCCGAAGCTTTAGAGACTTTACCAATGTTCATCATATCCTCCTTAGCCTTGACTGACGGATGGTGGCTGGAATCGACGTAAACGTAATGCATTGCCAAGTACAAATACACTGGACAAAGCCATTGCTCCTGCTGCAAAGATTGGGGACATCAGTATTCCATAGGCTGGGTACAATATACCAGCAGCAACAGGAATCAACATGGTGTTATAGGCAAATGCCCAGAATAAGTTCTGGTGAATATTACCAATCGTTGCTTTGGACAAGGCAATCGCATTGGCAACACCTTGTAAGTTTCCTGACATTAACACGACATCGGCAGATTCAATTGCAACATCTGTACCTGTACCAATCGCAAGTCCGACATCAGCTTCAGCCAAAGCGGGTGCATCGTTAATCCCATCACCCACAAAAGCGATATTGCCGTATTTTGCTTTCAGCTCTTTAACCGCACTGACTTTACCCTCTGGTAGAACTTCAGCAATCACTTCATCAATACCCAATTGTTTGGCAATTGCCCGAGCAGTACGAGCATTGTCACCCGTCACCATTGCTACCTTGAGACCTAATTGGTGTAGAGCCTTAATCGCTGCTGGCGTTGTGGTTTTGATTGGGTCAGCAACTGCAATAATTCCTGCCAGTTCACCATCGACAGCAACATAAAGTGGTGATTTACCCTCATCACCCAGACGCTGAGCTGTGGCAACAAATGGAGCAACATCAATACCAAGTTGAACCATATAACGGTCTGCACCAATATTGATTTCTTCATTACCATTGATGGTTGCACAGACACCCATGCCTGTGACTGAATCAAACGTATCAACTTTAGGTAAAGTCAGGTTTTCACTTTTTGCCGCATCAACAATTGCTTTAGCAATCGGATGTTCAGAACGGGATTCAACAGCCGCAACCATGCCTAGGACATAATCACGCTCAAAGAATTGAGTCACTTCAAAGTCAGTCAGTACGGGATGACCCTCTGTTAATGTCCCTGTTTTATCGACTGCAACAACTTTGGCATCCTTTAACAGTTGTAAGGCTTCGCCTTTGCGGAACAGTACTCCCAACTCTGCACCACGACCTGTACCGACCATAATTGAGGTTGGTGTCGCCAATCCCATTGCACAAGGACAGGCAATGATCAACACTGCCACCGCATTAACCAATGCAAAAGTTAAGGCTGGTGATGGACCAAAAATCAGCCAGACCAGGAATGTAAGCACTGCGGCAATCATCACCGCAGGTACAAACCATAAGGTCACTTTATCCACCACAGCCTGAATCGGCATTTTAGAACCCTGTGCCTGCTCAACCAAACGAATGATTTGAGCCAGCATAGTTTCGCCACCCACCGCCACAGCGGTAAAAGTCAACGTGCCATTCTGGTTAATGGTACCGCCCACTACATCACTGCCGATGCCTTTTTCCACAGGGATTGGTTCACCTGTAATCATGGATTCATCGACAAAGCTTTTTCCATCCGTGACTTGACCATCAACAGGGATTCTTTCCCCTGGTTTTACAATGATAATGTCACCTGCAACCACTTGGTCTATTGCAATATCCACCATTTGACCATTGCGTAAAACATGGGCAGTTTTGGCTTGTAAGCTGACTAAACGCTGGATTGCTTCAGAGGTTCGCCCTTTGGCTTTTGCTTCAAGGAAACGACCCAGTAAGATTAATGCGACAATCACCGCAGCCGCTTCGTAATACACATTCACCGTTCCTGATGGGAGGATGTTTGGTATGAATGTGGCAACAATAGAAAACAAATATGCTGCTGATGTTCCCACAGCGACCAAAGAATTCATATCAGGAGCTAGACGGAATAATGCAGGAAAACCTTTCTGATAGAATCTTCGTCCTGGAATAACCAAAACCAGTGTGGTCAGTATGAATTGTAAATACCAGCTATTCTGCATCCCAATAGTTTGATCAATCAGTTGATGTACACCAGGGATAAGGTGAGATCCCATTTCCAGAATAAATACAGGTAAAGCCAACAGGGAGGCGAGAATCAAATCACGTTTAAGTTCAGCACGTTCCTGATCTTTTTTCTCAAGCTGCTCTGTCTGGTCAGGAATAGAAGCCTGAATTTCTGTGGCATCGTAACCAGCTTTATCAATTGCGGCAATCAAGGCATCGACATTTGCTGTACCACTGACCGTTGCACGCTCAGTTGCAAGATTGACATTGGCTTCTTTTACACCTGCAACGGCTTTAAGGGCTTTTTCGACACGACCTACACAACTGGCACAGGTCATGCCTTTAATTGATAATTCAATATTATTTGCAGGCACGTCATAGCCTGACTGTTCAATGGCATGAACCAGTACCTGACGATCCACAGGCTGATCAAGTACAATATCTGCACGTTCTGTCGCCAGATTGACCGAGGCTGACTGTACACCATCAACTTTTTTGAGGGCTTTTTCAACACGTCCAACACAACTGGCACATGTCATACCTTCAATTTTTAATGTAACTTTCATATTATTAGAAAGCTTATTTGTTGCTGTTCCCATAAGATATACCTATAGAGCTTATCCAGTTGCTAAGAGCATAAACCTTGCCATTATGGAAAGGTCAAGGGTAGAATATGTAAACATCTATATTTTCGCTAATGACTGGAATTTAAGTATAAATATGAGTTTTAAAGATCACCCTACAGAATTATCTCAAGAGGAGATTATGTCTTTAGCTGAAACATTTCGGCTATTGGGTGATGCTTCACGACTTAAAATTCTACTTTTTTGTATGCGTGGACCTAGTTCAGTAGGTGAAATCAGTGATGCCCTTGATTTATCCCAGTCCTTGGTCAGTCACAATCTACGTTTATTGCGTTCAGCCCGTTTAGTCAAAGGTGAACGTCAAGCTAAACAAGTCTTTTATGAAATAGATGATATTCATGTAAGTCAGGTTCTATCGGATATGGCTAAGCATATTTCAGAGTAATGTAGCAAACACTCATTTTCTTCACTCCTTTTTCTTCTTAAAAATATATACATATGATCATTTATTCATATTTGCTATTCAAGTAGCAATATTTAAGTTATTTTAGCACTAAACATATGAATGATTAAACATATGTTAATTTGTTATGTATTTTTAAGGCTGATCTATTGATCTTCCAATTATTGGAAACTCTAGCATACAGGCAACTGCTACAGAAACCTTATTGAGAGCGTGTTGTAGCATTGCATGAAAGGTAAGCACCATGAAAAAACAAATTACAGTAATTGCTGTTGCAGTGGGGGTGGCTATATCTGGTGGTTTGCTCTACACAGCAACGAATAAACCAGATGCACCCAATCCACAAGCTGCCGCAGCTCAAATGCCAGTCCCTCAAGTTCCTGTTGCGGAAGTGATTACACGGGAACTTAACCCAACCGCAGAATATACAGGCTACTTATCAGCACCACAAAGCGTTGAAATCAAGTCCCGTGTTGGTGGTGTCATTAATAGTGTTAGTGTTCCCGAGGGCAGTTATGTTCGTAAGGGACAGGTATTATTTAAAATTGATCCTGAACCTTTTCAGGTTGCTCTGAATACAGCCCAGGCACGACTGAAAGCAGCAGAGGTTCAGTACAGCCAGGCTGTTCTGGATTTTAATCGAGCAAATAAACTGGTCGAAAGTGGTGCCGTCTCCAATAAGGTTTATGACGATGCACTGGCAACCAAAAATAACCGCCAGGCTCAGGTACAGGAAGCTCAGGCAGCCGTCAGTGCAGCGAAGCTCGATTTATCTTATACCAATATTACAGCACCGATTTCAGGACGTATTGACCGTGTTCTTGTCACCAGTGGCAACTTGATTGCAGGTGGAAATACAGGCAATGCCACAGCCTTAACCACCATCGTTTCCGTCAATCCACTGTATGTTTATTTTGACCTTGATGAAAAAACCTTTCTCAATCTAAAGGGACAAAATAAATCTGGACAATTCAACTTGCCAATCGAAATGGGATTGGCAAATACAGAAACTTATCCTTATACAGGGAAATTAAACTTTGTAAGTACTCAAATTGACCAGCGTACAGGGACGCTACGGGTTAGGGCATCTATTGCCAATGATTCAGGTGAATTAGCACCAGGTATGTTTGCCAGAGTTAAGCTGACCACTGGAAATAAACAGTCCACCATTCTGATAGATGATCAGGCGGTGGGTACAGATCAGGGCAATAATTTTGTTCTGGTTCTTGGTTCGAATAATACGGTTGAATTTAGACCTGTAACACTTGGCTCGGTCTTTGATGGATTGCGGATTATTAGCAGTGGTCTGCAAACTGGCGATAAAGTCATTATTAAGGGACTGGTTCGTCCAGGAATGCAGGTCAAGCCAAATATCATTCCAATGCAAGCCCCTGTTCCGTCTGAAAATGCTGCTCAGGGGAAATAAGCCATGAAGAACTTCCCCCATTTCTTTGTCAATCGGCCAATATTTGCGGTCGTGATCTCTGTGCTGATCGTCATTCTAGGTGCTTTATCACTGTTTAAATTACCATTGAGTGAATACCCGGCAATTACACCCCCAACTGTACAGGTCATCGCAAGTTATCCTGGTGCCAATCCCAAAATCATTGCCGAAACGGTTTCTTCCCCCTTGGAACAAGTCGTGAATGGTGTTGAGAACATGTTGTATATGAGTTCTCAAACCGCAGCCGATGGCAAGATGGTACTGACCGTTACCTTTAAACAGGGTACTGACCCTGATAAGGCACAGATACAGGTGCAAAACAGGGTTTCTCGCGCATTGCCACGCTTACCTGAAGAAGTTCAACGAATTGGTGTTGTAACTGAAAAAACTTCCCCCGATGTTCTCATGGTCATCAATTTGGTGTCATCCAACAAGAACCATGATCCCCTGTATTTATCCAACTATGCACTCTTGAATGTTCGTGATGAGCTTGCACGTTTACCAGGCGTTGGAAATATAGAAATTTTCGGTGCTGGTGAGTATTCGATGCGTGTCTGGATTGATCCTGAAAAAGTAGCTGCCCGTGGTTTAACGGCCAATGACGTGGTTGCCGCCATTCGTGAACAAAACATGCAGGTTGCTGCAGGTTCTGTTGGTCAACAGCCAAATACAACATCCGCCTATCAGGTGACGGTTAATACGCTGGGACGTTTAACCACTGAAGAACAGTTCAGTGAGATCGTAGTCAAGGCTGGGGATGCTGGACAAATCACCCGTCTAAAAGATGTTGCACGAGTTGCACTGGGTTCTGATGCCTATAATATGAGAGCTTTATTGAATGGTAAACCGGCTTCTGCCTTACAAATCTTTATGACCCCAGGTGCTAATGCGCTGGATGTTTCAAATGAGGTCCGTAAAACGATTGCAAAATTGAAGAAGGGTTTCCCTGAGGGTATGGATTATAAAATTCCCTATGATCCGAATATTTTCGTAAAAGCTTCTTTAAAATCAGTCATTACTACCCTGTTGGAAGCCATTGCACTTGTTGTCATTGTTGTCATCCTCTTCCTGCAAACATGGCGCGCATCCATTATTCCTTTAATTGCCGTTCCAGTTTCCCTAATTGGTACGTTTGCAATTATGTATTATTTTGGCTTCTCCCTAAATACCCTGACATTATTCGGGCTGGTTCTCTCGATTGGTATTGTAGTTGATGATGCAATTGTAGTAGTGGAAAACGTTGAACAGCATATTAAATTAGGCGAATCGCCAAAAGAGGCGGCTCGTAAAGCAATGTCTGAAGTCACAGGACCAATTATTGCGATTACTGCGGTTTTATCTGCTGTATTCATTCCCTCGGCATTTCTTACAGGATTACAGGGTGAGTTTTATCGCCAATTTGCTTTGACTATCGCTATTTCAACTATCTTATCTGCAATCACCTCTTTGACACTTTCACCAGCTTTAGCAGGCATATTACTTAAACCTCATCAGGCTGGAGATAGAAAACGTGATTTGACTGAGCGCTTATTCGGCTGGTTCTTTAGAAGATTCAATCGATTCTTTGATAAGGCATCAGACAAATATGTGGACGCAGTACGCAAGAGTATACGTTTAAGTGCCATCATGCTCATCTTGTATGTAGGTTTCCTTGGCCTAACCTGGTTAGGTTTCAATAAAGTGCCGCAAGGGTTTGTTCCTGCCCAAGACAAATATTATTTGGTTGGTATTGCCCAATTACCTACAGGTGCATCTTTAGACCGAACAGAAGCTGTGGTTAAACAGATGACGCAGATTGCTTTGAAAGAGCCTGGCGTCGAAAACGTTGTGGCTTTCTCAGGACTTACGCCAAGTGGTCCAGTCAATGTACCCAACTCTGCCTTAATGTTTGCCATGCTTGATCCTTTTGAAGCCCGCCAAGACCCATCATTGTCAGCACAAGCAATTGCTGGAAAATTAATGGGCAAATTCAGTCAGATTCCTGACGGATTTGCGGGCATCTTTCCACCACCACCAGTACCTGGCTTAGGTTCTATGGGCGGATTCAAGCTACAAATTGAAGATCGGGCTGGTTTAGGCTTTGAAACACTGGCACGTGTACAGGGCGAGATTATGGCGAAAGCCTCTCAGACGCCTGAACTTGTCGGTATGCTTGCGAGTTTCCAGGCAAATGCTCCACAGATTGAAGTTGATATTGACCGTGTAAAAGCGAAGTCACAAGGTGTACCACTGACCGATATTTTTGAAACACTACAAATCAATCTGGGGTCAATCTATATCAATGACTTTAATCGGTTTGGTCGTACTTATCGTGTAATTGCTCAGGCAGATTCCCCATTCCGTATGCAACCAGAGAATATTAATCTGTTAAAGGTGAGAAATGCAGCGGGAGACATGATTCCACTTTCGACCTTTGTCACGATTAAGCGTAGTTCTGGCCCCGACCGTGTTATGCACTATAACAGTTTCCCATCAGCCGATATTAGTGGTAACGCTGCACCAGGTTATTCATCTGGTCAGGCAACTGCCGCAATTGAAAAAATTGTGCAGGAAACATTGCCACAAGGCATGACCTATGAATGGACCGATCTGGTCTATCAGGAGAAGAATACAGGCAATACTGCGGTCATGGTTTTTGCTCTGGCAATTATTTTGGCGTTCCTTTTCCTTGCAGCTCAATACAACAGTTGGTCAATGCCTTTTGCAGTATTACTTATTGCACCAATGGCCTTGTTATCTGCGATTGTGGGTGTTTGGGTAACTGGTAGTGATAACAACATCTTTACCCAGATTGGCTTTGTTGTTCTGGTGGGACTTGCTGCAAAAAATGCCATCTTAATTGTGGAGTTTGCCCGAGCCAAAGAGGATGAGGGTTTGAATCCTTTTGATGCGGTACTTGAAGCAGCCCGATTAAGATTACGCCCAATTCTGATGACCTCAATTGCATTTATTGCTGGTGTGATACCACTGGTATTAGCCACAGGTGCTGGTGCAGAAATGCGTCATACAATGGGTATCGCTGTTTTCTCTGGAATGCTAGGCGTGACGATCTTTGGTTTACTGTTTACACCAATTTTCTATGTCGTCATTCGTAATTTTATTCTGCGTAGAGAACAGGCCAAAGCAATCGTACAGGAGGGTTCAAAATGAAAAATTTAACACTTCATTTAAACCGATACACTTTCCTCAAGAAAATGAGTGTACTAACCATTGCCACTATTCTTGCAGGATGTTCAATGGCACCAATATATGAGCGACCTGTCTCTCCTATGTCGGAACACTATCCAACAGGAGAAGCTTATCCAGGGCGGCAAGTGAACAATGGAAAGCAAACAGTCGCAGCCGATATTGGCTGGCGTGACTTTTATACCGATCCTGTCTTGCTCCAACTCATCGATCATGCATTGAAAAACAATCATGATTTTAAGGTGACAGCTTTAAATGTTGAGGCGATAGAAGCACAGTATCGTATTCGTCGTGCTGACCGTTTACCACATGTGAGTGTTACCGCAGAGTCAGCCAGTCAGCGTTTACCGTCTGATCTTGCTTATAACCCCCGCATGTATCAGGTTGGTGTTACTTCGGTCGCATGGGAAATCGATTTATGGGGCCGAGTACGCAGTCTGAGTGATCAGGCTTTACAGAACTATTTGGCTTCTAAAGAGGTCCAGACAGCATCACAGTTAAGTCTGGTATCCGCAGTTGCTAATGCTTATCTGGTCTATAAGGCCGATCAGGAAACGTTAGGTTTAACCAAGGCGACTTTGGCGACACAGCAGAAATCCTATGACTTGACCAGGAAACTTGTTGATGTTGGTAATGCAACCCGATTTGACTTACGTCAAGCTGAAATAGGACTGCGCACAGCACAAATCAATTATGCAAAATTCTTGCGTATTACTGCACAGGATCGTAATGCTCTGGTGTTACTTCTGGGTTCGCCATTAACACAGGAACTTGCGGTCCAATTGGACCAGTCCCCAAAAATTCCTGATCAGGTTGTCATACAGGATATACCAGTTGGTTTACCATCGGATCTACTTCAACGTCGTCCAGACATTCGTGCCGCAGAACATAAGCTTCAGGCTGCGAATGCAAACATTGGAGCAGCCCGTGCAGCATTTTTTCCATCCATTACCCTAACGGGTTCGGCGGGTACGGCAAGTTCCAGTCTGGATAATCTATTTAATGCAGGTACAGGTGCATGGAGTTTTATGCCCAAGATTAACTTGCCCATATTTAGTGCAGGTTTAAATCAGGCAAATCTGGATCGCTCACATATCATGAAGCAGATTGAAGTCATCAACTATGACAAATCTATTCAAACAGCTTTTCGTGAAGTTGCTGATGGGCTGGCTGGCAAATCTACGCTAGATGAACAGATCAAATCGCAGCAGCAAATGATTGCGGCCAGCCAGGATGCTCATAAGTTGGCAACCTTACGTTTTGATGCTGGTGAAGATAATTATCTCGCAGTCCTCGACTCACAACGAACACTGTACGCATCTCAGCAGGCACTTATACAGACCCGCCTGGAACGCCTGAATAATCAGGTCAACCTCTACAAGGCATTAGGTGGAGGCTGGAATGAACATACCGTACAGATTGAACGTAAATCTTTGAAATAGCACATCGATGGAGTTCATCTTTTGATGGAAAGAGATGAATTCCTGAAAAGATGAAACAGAATATGAGGTCATGTAAATGAAATTTATTATCCATGATATAGAAAACTTCCCATTTGTTGAGTTTAAGCAAGATCAGGCAGTTCCAGGCTATTCACCTCAATGGCAGTTGGAAATGCAGGAGTTCCTGGAAATGAGTAGTCCGTTTGTGATTGTTTATGATCAATTATCAATGCAAGAAACACCTGAAGACTTTAAACAACGTGGTCTTTGGCTTAAAAACCATAAAGATGAACTTAATCAGTTGTGTAAGGCAATTATCTGCATTGAACCTGATCAGGAAAAAAGAGTTGCCATCAGAAAGATGACGGAAATGGCTGTAAAGGCATTTGGCATACCTTATGAAATCGTCGATACCAGGGAAGATGCCGAACGGATCGCTGATGAACTTACTCAAGTCTAAGGTGAATGTGATGAACATTATTTATATCAATCAATTGAAGCAAGATTTTGATGGTCAAGAGGAAAAATCAAAGCCTTTTTTCATGACATTCTTACTCATTCTTATGACGTTAGGATTAGCTTCAATTTCGCATGCAAAAGCACCGATCAATACAGCTTTGGAAACCGTGGAGAGCTATCTTAATATCTGGAATGGTACGCAGCCAGATGACCTGACTAAAGTTCTTGACCCGAATGTTGAGTATTTCAATACAAGTAATGAAGAAACCCGTAAAGGTACAGCATCTGTAATTGAGGTACCCAAGTTTTTATTAACAGTCATTCCTGATCGGAAGATGACGCTTACATCCCCGCCACTCATTGTTGGTGATAAGGTTGCTGTCGAATGGCAGCTTCAGGGAACCCTCAATAAAAAAGACCAGTCTGGTAAAAAAGACGCAAAAGTAATCACTTTTAAAGGTGCTTCATTTTTTGAGGTTAAAAATAATAAGATTACATACATCGGTGATTACTACAACAATCATCCATTGCGTAGTCAGTTAGAGCCATAATCAGGAATGCTATAAAATGTCTTCGCACAACCATACACAAGATCACAAGCATAAACACTCTGAACATGATCATTCTGGGCATAAGCATAGTCATGGTAACGGCCATAAACACAACCATGATCACTCAGGACACCATCACGGTCATGGTGGTCATCATCATGATCACGACCACAGCCATATCCCGAGTAATAAAAAAATTCTGACCATAAGTTTTTTACTGATTACCATTTTTATGGCAGTGGAATTTATAGGTGGTTTTATTACCAATAGTTTGGCCTTGATTTCGGATGCTGGCCACATGCTGAGTGACTCTGTTGCACTTGGTATTGCACTTGCAGCAGTCTTTATCGGTCAAAAACAGATTACCAAAAATAAAACATACGGCTATCAACGCTTTGAAATACTGGCTGCTGCATTGAATGGTATTACACTGGTTGGTATCGCACTGTACATCTTTATTGAGGCAATTCTACGGTTCCAGCAGCCACAACATATTGAAGTACAAGGGATGTTGATCGTTGCCAGTATTGGATTGCTGATTAATATCATTGTTGCAGTAATGATTTTTAAAGGTAGTGATACCGAACACGACTTGAATATGCGAGGTGCTTACCTGCATGTACTCAGTGATTTGTTAGGTTCTATTGGCGCAATTGCTGCTGCGCTATGTATCTACTTCTTTGGATGGGCCTGGGCAGATACTTTAGCCAGTGTTCTAGTTGCAATACTTGTTCTTCGCAGTGGATATTCAGTTGTAGTAAAGGCTTCGCATGTTTTAATGCAGGGTACACCAGAAAAATTTGACTTGGCAGAAATCAAAGAAACCATTCTTCAAGACCAGCGAATTCAAGGTGTACATGATTTACATATATGGAGTCTGACAAGTAAACGTTATATTTTATCCTGCCATATTGTTGTAAGTGAAGAAATGAGTATGCAGGAAGTGCAGATACTCTTACATGATCTGGAGAATGTCATACAAAATCTAGGTATTGAGCATGTCACTATTCAGGCTGAAACATCACTCAACAATCACGATGATATTCATCATTGCATTATTGAAAATATACCAAAGGATTCAGAACACTGAGTTTAAAAAGGTTAAATATTCCTAATATAGGTGCTTATCTAGTCACAAGTGGTACCCAAGTTTAATGGCACTTAAAAGTGCCATTAAACTATATATAATTCAATTTGATATGTAATAAAATTACCCATAGGAAAGAATTATGGAATAGGCTAAAAGAAGATGGTCACAATTGTAAGATTCGAAAATTATTTTTCCTCCTTTTCCTCCTTTTCCTCCTTTAACTTGATATTCGTAATTCCAATTTTTCTTAGAGCATTCAATAACGTTGATTCACCCTCTGACAAGCCAGCAGATTTTGAATGTCTAAAAACAAATAATTGAGTAACCAAATTGGAGCCTAGGAGAGTTGTCGTATAAGAGCCCTCTGACAAAGGCAGGCTCTCCATGAGCCCAGAAATATACTGCTCAAATTGTTCTACGGTTCTTGACCTAAATATTAGACCAGCATGCCCACGCTCCTTGAGAACACTTTCCCCATCTACAGTTGAAACGTAAGTCGCTGGTTGTATATCGAAAAGATAAACTGGAGGGCAATTTACAAGAGATAATCGGATGACCAATGCTCCACGAAGTGCTGTTTTATTTGAGTTTGCATAACACCAATTTTTATAAGTTTGTTTTTCTCCATCTGTAATATCTTTATTATTTAATGTTTCTGAATTAACGAAAAAAGCCATGAGAGTGGGTTTATCGCTGTAATCAAACTCTTCCTCAAAAGTATAATAGTGGACTGCATTGACAATACTGGGATTTAACGAGCGTGCCTTTAAACATGCATTCCATAGGCCCATGATTCTTCCATGATATGGAGCTTCAAACTCTGTATCTCCATTAGTGGTCGGGTTAATTTGGACATTTAGAACTTCCTTAGAGCTATCAGGTTCTCCTGTACCAACTGTATTGGTTTCTTTAGTATTTTTCTTTCTCTGTGGTTGGGTGATGGTTCTTTCATACTTTGTTTTACTTTTTTCCCCGATAGGGCCTGAACCTAACCATGTAAATTCATGACCTAAAATAACCGATTGTAATAATGGTTTGCGCCCTCCTTGATCTTCAGATACGTTAATCTGACCAGGACCTAGTTGCAACTGAGGAGGATTAGGTGAGTTGACATCTACAGGTTTCTTAATGCGGTGAATTACCTTTGGAACACGTCTGATAAGTGTTTGATCAGGTAGTTCTATTCCAAGAATTGTCAAGGCTAAAAAAGCATTGGTGTCAGGAATACAAAAACCTGAAACCCTAATTTTTCTCGTTTCCTTATGCCACGGCATTACTTTAGGGTATATATGGTTTCTTTGGATAAAATCATCATGTTTTGCAATACTGCTAAATAAGATTCTTACGGCATCTTGGGTATATTCGCTATATTTATAGTAGGCAATAAATACATGATCATCTGATGTGAGACTATCACCTATAAGGATAGTCCATGTATTTTCTTCTTCTGGATGAGGGGTGTAGAGCCTTTCATGTCTTTCGACCTCATCATATGTTGTTAGAATTCTAGGAAGTTCTGTAGAGAGGCCATATCCTCTCACCAGAAACTCAAAACAAGGTACGAGAAGCTCCTTATATTCCTGATCCTTTAAAGAGAAAGAAATACAATTTTCACGTTGGCTTGGGTTAATATAAAACTTATTCCTGTCTGAGAAGAAATGATCTATTTTTCCTGTCTTTTCATCTCGCTTATATGCTTGAACAAAGGTATGTTTAAAATTTGTATGATCAATATCAAATTCCCGTATTTCCAAAGGAAGATAGTCAACTAATCGTTCATGGTGCCAAACTGTTCCAATAGGCCAAGACATCAAATCTGTTATATTTGCATCAATAAAAATAAAATTATCTGTGGGTGTGTAATCTTCCAGAAGTTCCCTAAAAGCCACATGAACTTTAGGTTGAGCATTTCTACGATCAGCTTTTGCTAACGCCCCATACCACCAAACCATTAAGAACTTTTCAGCATTGGATTCAAGGACTTTGAATGCGGGTGATTTTTTATCTGAAGAGTTATCAGTATTTTCTTCATTAGAATGATTGTTCATGATCAACCTCTCTATTGGTAATATTATCGAATAATCAATTCTTCTTATAAGTTCAGTTCGGCTGTAGGGATATATTGCCCATCTACCCAATCGTAAAGCTGGATATCGCAAATACCATTCAAGCGATGTCCCAAGACCATTGCAAAAACTGAGGGTGCTTTAATAAAGAGGTGTAATTTAGATAACTTATTTTCGGATTTAAATGAAACTAAAGCAGATTTTGCCTCTCTCACAGCAAGATTTAGAGTCTCCATATTATCAATGGCATGAGAGCTTTCTAAATTCAATCTAGGCAAGCTCTTTACTTCATTAATCGTAGAGTCAATGTCTTTACCTATAGCTGTAGGAAATCCGATAGCGACTATGGCTTCAGTTTCACCCTGTGGTTCAACAGCTTCGATTTTAGTAAAAAATTGTCCCTCTTTCTGTTTATGGTCATCAGTGCGATAAATGAGGCCATTATGTTCTATTTCGAGTAGGAAATTACGTGTGGCACTAAAAACATAGCCAAGCATACATGCAGTGGACATTCTTTGTTTGCCATCTATAAGGAGGGTTCTACGGTCACCACTGTTATGAATGAAATCCCCAATCGATACTGCTTTTTTGATTAGGCTGTTCCAGTCGCTGGAGGTTTTTTGAGCACGATCAGGACCATTGAAATCACTAATATCTAAGTTTAAGTCTTGATACTGACTGGATGATGCTGAAAGATTAATTTTAATAGGATCTAATAGCCACTGGCTTCTATCTTCTTCAAGAGCATGGCAAATAAAATTTTCAAAGTCTTTGCGATATATTGGACCAAAAGAAGAACGAGAAATCAGGTTTTTAAACTGATCTTTTAGTTGTTTGACCTGACTCCTGAGCAGTTCAATATTTATTGTGTCTTGAATTTCACTTAGAAATATAGACTCACTATTCTCAGAATTAAAAGTTATGAAACCAACATAATCAAGAGCAAATTCAGCTAAAGAGAAATCAATTTTTTTACCAACACACCAATCAAGGTATTCCGAGCGCCCATTCACTGAAACTGAAGAGTCGTCATCATAAGAAGATCCAACCCCTCTTAATCGGTCTATTTTTGAAATTAATGGTGAGATAGCGGTGTTATAACTTGGGCATACTAAATTAAACCAAATAAAGTTTTTTGGGTGGGTATCAAAAAGACTTTTAAAACGCCTTATTTCATCCCAAAATTCCGTAGCCGTTAAGGAGTGATTTTTTGCTTCATACATTACATGTAATGACTTTTCCGAAGAAAAATAACAAACTTCTATATCACTTAATGCTTCACTCACTATATGGCTAAATGCACTTTGTGAAAGCCATAGCGGTAAGCTCCTTAATACAAATGCATCCTGATATTCAAATCCTACTCGTGCAATCGCACCACCAGTTGATTGTTTTTCTAACAGACTCGCACTCATTATTATCTCTCTAAATCTAGGGTGGATCGGTAACAGGAACCATCTGGTAGGTAGGTGTGAGCACTGCCATCAAGATGATTGTTTTTTAAATGAAAAATCAGTAAGACTACAAAATTTGCACCCACTTTTGGATCGGACACCAATTCCCTCATGGTGTGATGGTCTTTACTGCTGGGTTGTACACTGAAGAGAGGATGGCTATGCCATTCACCTAAATAGTTAAATTTTTGATAATTATTGTTTGTTGATTTATGAAAAAGACGGATTGCTTTAATAGCATCCGTAATTCCACGTACAAAGGATGCTATCGTTCCACTCTTTTGAATAGTTAATGAGTTAACTCTAAAATGGTTTGTACCAATATGCTCACCCATTAAAACACCGCCACATTCGTGGGTTCCAGACTTCAATAGGGCTTTTACCAGTAAAACTTGTATGTCAGTAGGAATGGATATTTTCAGCATCAGTATTAACCTTTCATCGGTTCAGGCTCTTCAATAGAATTGCCATTTTCCCTTTCAAATATTTCTTTATCCGTAGGAGATTCTGCTACTAAAGCACCCGAACAGTCGATAGGACGAGTATCAAAAGGACATTGAAACATCCAATATCTACGGAACCCTATTAAATATGCTGAATATGGATAAGAGGATTGCTCATCAATTGTACATAAAGTATCTAATGTGAACTGCGTCATAGATGCTGCAAGAGCTGTTACATCTGCATCTGATGCTATATATGTTTGGTTTTGTGTTTGAAAGCCGTAATTATTAACTTTGCCCTCTGGAATTGGTTCCAACGTTTGTAAGACACCATAAATATGATTGCGAAGTTCTAAGGGGGAGGCATCTAACGTTGGACGACTACGGGCCATCATTGCTCCACCACCGCCACCAAAAATTTCACCCCATACCATGGGAATGTGTTTTCTTTTAGCAATTGCAGCTAATGTTAAGAACGTATGGGTATTTGCTGTCGCATCAACAATCAGATTACATGTGGCAATGGCATTAGCGATATTGGAATTTAAATGAGGATTTTCCTGTCCACCAATTTGCATTTCATACGTTTCAACTTGTATGTCTAATGCTGTTCGTTTTAATGCTCTTTCAACAGCATAGGTTTTAGCAAAGCCAACATCTAACCAGTTGAGTTCATTACGGACAAGATTGTGGGGGAGCAGAATATCATCATCAATAAGTAGAAAGTTTTTACAACCCGACCGTGCCAGTGAAATTGCAATTTTACTTCCTAACGATCCAAGACCTACTATTGCTACCCTTATATCATTGAGATGGCTAAATTGTGCTGGCAATCTTTGGCTCTGATCATCATGTAGATTAATAGCAGGATAACTTACGAAAAGTGGTGCTGTATTATTAACCAAGAATAGTTCCAAGTTACCCTTTATGTCATATAACAATATAGGCTGTATGGAACTTGTGAATTCCTCCTGAGCAGGCCATAAATTGCCTAAAAAGGATTCTAATGAAACTCGGTCATTTACGGATTCCTTTAATTGAGGAACAGAATCAATTCGTATTGCCCATCCAGACAATTCAAATCTTTCATTAGAAAATGATGGTACGATGTCAGGTAGAGGTTTGTTCTGAATATTTGTTGGAACAATAACGGTTTTGTCTCGAAAGCTTGAGATGGCAATCTTAAAGTCCATTTTCTCGGAATCACTACCCAAGAGTATGTGACGTAACATAGGTGTTTCAATGAACCTTTCTGAAACACTTCTTAATTTTTGACCTATTGTTTCAGAATGCCTAGATGGTACAGGTTCTACATTCATCTCCAATACAGTCATTGCATCTGTTAATAAAAGAAGCTGGGCACTTCTAACTAGATCCACTCCACTGATATTGGTATTCCAATTATCTGGGCCATATTCTAGACACAGCACTCCTGAACCACCATACTGGTGCAAGATACTCCATCTTTCACCAGATTTTTGTGGGCGTATATATGCTGGTAGCTCTGGGAAAAGCTCTGGATATACTAAAACACCATTAAAATCTATAGTTCCTATCTTTAGAGAGAAGTTCAAATGCAGTTCATTTGTGTCTGTTGAGTTCCATTCCTGAATCTTAAAACTATTTTTCTCTTTCTCAAGATCAGTCAATAACTGCCGTTCTTGAGCTAGGCGTTCTAATGGTGTTTTTAGCAGTTCCATTACGCAAAGCCTCCTGGTTTATTTGGATAAACAGGGGTTGATGGAAATGTTAATCCCGCACCTAGAGCAGAACGGATTAAAGAGCTGGCCATATCAGCAGAGTTTGCACTTTTGTGTGAAGCCGAACGTGGAAAACGATTACCCAGAACCTGCCGCCATAGGGCTAATGCTTTATCATCATCTGTTTCATTTAAGGCGTTTCGTGCAATAGCAGCTTGTTCTTCTACCTTTTCAAAAAAAGTTTTGAACTCATCTGCTGTAACCGCAGAAAAAACATTATTGCCTGCAACACCAGGATCTTCTAAATGTGGAATTATGCCTAGTGACGCATAAATCCCATAAGAATCCCTGATCGTTTCTAAAAGATAAACAAACAACTTTTCATAGTTGGATTCGTAGTAATTCATATGCTTGGCAACCAGGCATTCTAAAATGAATCCTTTTGGTCTTTTTAAATCAGACAAGTTCTCACGACGCCACCATTTAAATAGCTTCACAAGAGGCTTAAATCGACCATTTGCATTTTTATTCACCTCAACAGTCCACTCGGTATGAGCTGGAGGGTTGGTAACTAGCCATTCTTCAAGATGAATGTCTGGAATCAGATAGCCGCCATATCCATCTGAAATGATAGGGACAACATCCATATCAACTTTTTTCAACTTAACATTTACTGAACGACGGTTAACGGTAAGATCGGTATATCCAATATCCTTTAATGCCGTATGTACTGCATCAAGGACAATTTGAGGGTCATCATTAATTGTGTGATTTGTAAGGGCAATAATATCTACATCTGGCCTTTGTGTGATTCCGCCTATGGTAGTCGGACGTACTGCCGTATTTCTTTTATAAGAACCTGATAAGAATGTATGCACATGTACTTTGCTGAATTCATTATGCACTTTTAAAGCATCACGAAGCGTATTATGTGCGCTTGAACAATCATTAACCGTTGTTGTAGAGGGTTCAATATCGGAAAGTAGGTCAAGAAACTGCTGTTGAGTTGTCATAATTCTCTCTGAGCCCATGTACTAAAATGGGGCATAAAATTAAGTGCGATCAGAAAAATTAAGTAACCTACTACTGTGAACTTTGTTGCATAGCAGTAGGTTATTTAACCTTGTTTACGATATTGAGTTTGAGTTATCAGGATCATCCGATTTTTTATTACGGATAGTATCCTTTTCTTCTTTCAATGGCCGAGTTCTGGGAAATTTAAAATATCCAGTTGGATGGACAATAATTTTTCCAGATTTATGGCGATAAGATTTACAAAACACGAAGTCTTGATTTTCGGTAGGCATTGTTAGCCCTCCTATTTTGGCGGCTCGTTTTTCAGGGCGCATACCAAAATAAGCGGGTAAATCTTGAGATTTACGGGCCTAAATGTTAGAATGGGGTTCTGACAGCCAGATCTAACATGAGGTATGCGTAGGGCTTAGAGCCATATGCCTTTCCTGTGTGAAAATCTATCAAGCCGACTCTACCCAATAGAGTCGGCTTTTTAATTTATGAAACCATCTCAATAGTCTCCATTGAATCTAGGTCAAAATAATATAGTTTTTTAAAGTCATCTTCATATAAGTCAAATAATTGAGATAACTCACTAATGACAGATGTTGATGTTTTTTTTGCATCTATTGCGTAGTCAAAGAGCATGGAAGCTACTCTATATGTCGGTTCTCGATCCAATTCATTTGGTTCAACTTTACGATAACCACGCATAGCCATCTGCCGCCATAAATTGGCACTTTGACTTGAAGTTATAGTTCCTAACTCTGACGCCCTATAGATTAAGGCCGCCATTGAGGTTTTCCATTCCTTTTTAAGTCTTAGATAATGAGCTAAATTGGTTGAACCTAATTGATCAATAATTTTTTCTTCTGGCATTAAGAATTCGGCAGCAAAGTCATTTGCTTCTTTTTCCATGAATTCAGATGGCTCTTCATGGAGGACCAAATGCCCAAGTTCATGTGCTAATGTGAAGCGTATTCTGTCATTTGGCTGGTTTGCATTTAGAAATACGCATGGAGACACGCCATGCATTTTTAAGGATACGCCATCAACATTGTTATCTTTAAAGTCGCATAAAAAGACTAAAACCCCTGCATCTTCCACAGTGGCAGTTAGGTTTTCAAGAGGTTCATTTCCTAGCACCCACAATGATCTAAGCTTTTTAGCCGCTTCTTGAGGGGTGTTTACATCTATGCCAATTTTAAAAGTTGGTAAGGAGTTTTTTCTTTTTGGTACATTTGTGAGCAATTCTAATGTTTGTACATGGCCCATTTTTAACATCATTTCAGCATTCATACGGCTCAATGCTTTAGCTGTGGTAGAGCTTTTTTTTCTGTATGCATGCAAACTAATCGGCAGTGCATTTAGCTTTTCAATATGTTCAAAAAATCGTATAGGGAAATGTAGGGCATTAGATAGATTTTGGATAACTTCATCGGAAGGTTTTAAGTCCCCACTTTCAATTTTAGATAATGAAGCCTGAGTAATAGACTGTCCCATTCCAGCAATTAGTTCAGTTTGACTAAGGCCACGAAAGTTTCGTGCAATACTAAGCATATCAGGATTGAAATGAGTCATATTCACCTCCAAGATCATTGACTTACAGATCAAGTTAAATGAATAATAACTGAACAGTAAAGAGTATGCAAATTTTTCTACAAATTATTCCTAAAATGTTTCTATTTTTAATAACCACTATATATAGTGGTAGTTCTTTGAATTTTGATACCATATATTGTATTTTATTGTTTTGCAATCTTAAGAAGATAAATTGAAATGGCTCTACTTGATTTAGTGGTTTTGAGAGTTATACGATTAGACAATTAAATTTGTAGTACGGTTGGTTTGAGAAAGGGGAATATCCTGTTCTAACTATCTTTATTCATATTTCTTAGTAAAGTATCATACTTAAGAGATTGAAAAATATAATATTCAGTTGAAAACGATATCGATTGTTATCTTAGGTATCTAACATATCCCATTCGTCACCTAATACCCAACGTAGAGCTGACAATTTACCGTTAATCATACCCCATTCAAAGTCATTCCAAGGGCCAACATCTTCATATGTCTCTTTAACTTGTTTGGCAGATTTGATTGCACCTTCAAGAATATCTTCGTGAATAAAATGATTACCATAGTGTTTCGTACCTTTAGGAACAATTTCTATCTCACCTTCATTTATTTTCCAGATTAGATTTTGATGACGGTTATACCAAATTTTATCCACTAGCTCGTCTAATACATCGAGAATTTCTCTTAAACCCCGAGTTTCTTCTGTAAAGTCATATTCAAACTCTATTTCAGCTAAGTAATTATTATCAATCTGGTTGATTGCGGATGCTAAGTTGTTAAAATAACAAGTATTACCATTGAAAATATTTTCAAAATCAGTATGAGGCTTTCGATGGTCTTTGGCAGAAAAGTCGTTATGATTTTGTGTTATGAAAAAACAACTATCTGCCGTATTGACACCTAATGAAAATTCATAAAATTGCTCAATAATTACAGCATCAGCTACTGAGTTTTTACTGATATGGAATGGAGCTTTTTTATCTAAGCCTCGTTGAATGGCTGCAATCTTTGAGCGCTCGCTAATACTTATTTTTTCCGCTGATTCAATTAGTCTCTCAACTCTGTTAATGGTTGCATAGTTAGCATCAGTCAAAAGAGGAAGTCTTGCATTTATATCGTTTAGTACTTCAATGGTTTGAGCTTTATTTTTTTTTGCAAACTCACTTACAACTGCTTTGACTTGTTTAAATTCTTGAGATAATCGTTTTGCTGTTTTGTTTGCGACCTCTTCTTTGTTTCTTTCATATTCTTGAGCTACTAAGTCAATTACGACTAACTTTGCTACTTTAGTACGAACAAGTTCTTCCAATGCAGAAACTAGTGGTAATTCTTGTTTCTTAGTAGAAATATCTAAAAAAACACACGTATCAAGAAATATATAAAACATACTGCCTCATTGATTATTAAAAAGTTAAATTTATTGACCCTCATTAATGTGCTTATAGGTAATTCTATAAATACATCTAAAGTAACATTTTCTATAGAGGCAATATATATTGATTTATTTTGCGTTCTAAGCGTTCAATTTCTATCTTGCACTTTTGGTAATAAGAATCGTTAGGGATATTACTCTTAGCGATATTTAATGATATGGTTGCGTGCTCTATATCTCCATCTGCTAAATAAACATATATTTTTTGTAACTCACATAGGTGCATAGATTTCCCGAGTTTATGAGCTAAATCTAAGCACGTTATAGATTCTTTGGTTTTATTTTTAATTCTGGCTAATATTTTACCTTTAGTAAATTGGAGTTCTGAGTGATTAGGATCAATGTTAGTAGCTTTATTGATTTTTTCTAATGCTGGTAGAAAATCTTTATATATAAATAGAGTGTTTGAATACTTCTCTAATAACCAAATATTTGTTGGATCCTCATCTATCGCTAATTCATAGTATGAAATTGCTTGTTCTTTATTACCCTCATTAAAGAATTTTCTAGCTGCCCGTGCAAACCTACTTAAATAAGCTTTTTGATCATTATCTGATATTTCTACTTCAATATGTTTTAAAAACTCTATATATCTTTTTTGGATTGTTTCTAGATCTTTTTGAAGAGGATGTGTTTGATCATTAAAATTTACAGTTCTATCTTTACAAAATTTCATAAAATCATTGTTGAAAGTAATCTGAAGTTGGCCATCAATACTACTAAGTTGACAAATCCCTTTACTACCTTCTAATGTGCTCTGAGCTAAAGAAAAAGTTAAATTAGCTTTATCAGAAGCTAATTGCATAAAATATTGATCATGATCAGGACCAAAATAGGTTAAGAGAAGTAAAAAGTGCTTTTCTTTTTCATTAAATCTTTCCCAAACATCAGAAAACAAGAACATCCCTAAGTCTTTTTCCTGTAATCTTTTCACTTTATCTAATGCGCTATTAAGTGAGCTTTGTAGTTCATTTGCAAATTGAATGAAAACATTCAAAATCAATGGTTTATTATTGAGTTCTCGAGTGATTTTTTTTAAAGTAGGTATGCCAGCCTTTTTTATTGCATCAATATTTAATATATCTCCTCTTTTTTGAATATATTCTACACCTTCTTCATCGGACCATTTAGTTGTTTCAATTGGTCTTGCTTCAAGTCTTTCTGTACGACGAGAAGTAAGAATTACTCTTCCAGCATAACGGGAAAGTAAGTGTATTTGTTTACCTAGATTAATAATATCATCATCATTTTCAGCCATAGTTTCTGTATTATCTAAAATAATGAGATGCTCATTTTTTTTAATCTTCTCTTTTTCAAGTAAGCCTTTTAATTTTTGAATAATAGTTTCTGCATCTTTTTGATACCAACTATTGTCAAGTTTGACTTCTAATAGTTGTGCTATATGTAAAGCGACATCTGCAACGCCTAGATTGTTGTTCGTGAGTGATTCTAAACCATGTATTCCCCAACGAGTCTTTTTTGCTGTGTAAAAAGTAATAACACTGGGTTTCCATTCGACCTCAATAGAACCTTCAAGGACACGATGCATAAATTCTAAAATGAGAGTTGTCTTTCCAATGCCACCATCACCATATACAAGACATCGTTTTGAGTCTTCTGGATCATTAAACCAGTCAATAAGCTCAGTGATTTCTTTTTTTCGTCCTGTAAAGTCAGCTACTGATATAGCTCTCTCTGGTAAAAAAATTAGCGGATTCCAATCATTATATTCATATACCTCATAAGTTTTTTTTGTAGAAATATTAAAAATTTTATTTGGTACTTCATAAGATTGATCGGTAGCGTTTGTTAAGGATGTTTGAACTTTAGCAGTAACATGAATCATCCCATTATTAGTTTTTTTGATTTTTCTGTAACACGTAGGATTTCCATCAAATAATCTTAATGTTTGAATAGGAGTAGAGATATTAAAATTTTTAGGAAAAAATAAAAAATCGTCGCCTTTACTTTCTGGTAGATAAACTTTTAATTTTTCTAAAATATATTCAATAATATCGATATCTAAAAATAAATTAGTTGATGAAATACCATGACCAAAGATACTTTCATTTCGATCTTCAACATATGTATGTAAGATATTTCTTAAAGATATTTCTTTGATTTGTAGCCATTCTACTAATGCAGGTTCGTTTGAAATATCTTTATCTTCAAAGTAGAATCTAGCTAAAGAGCTGTTTTTCAATTTTGCTATCTGTGTTAGAGAGTTACTTATAAAATCAACGCATGTTCCATCGGCCGGTTGAGATAGCTCAATAAAACTAATATCAATTTTTGACATGTTTTCAGAACTTTCTTTAGCTAAAATATTTATATATTCTGCATTTGAAATACAAATATGTTGAATAAGCATTCTAAAAATACTCAGACTTACTTCAGCAATATTTTTTTGTGTTTTTAATTTACGTGCTGCTTTAATATTATTTAAAAAGATATTATACATTGCAAGATCCAAATATATAGTTAGTACTTTGATATTGTTTTAAATTATATTAAATTATTTTTTATATTCAATGATTTATTTCAAATAAAGATTACTGTAAAGATAAAACCTGTAATTTATCGCATAGTTGTTTGGAATGTCGCATAGTTGTTTGTAAATGACAACCGCCACCCACCAATGCGATGGCCGATGCTGTATGGTGCGGGGCGCGAAATGGACGTTGTCCAAAGGTATGTTGGGCATTTGCAACCGAATAGATACTTGCGACTTCTAAATTTTCATGTGCAGCTAAGGGTGGCAAAATTGAGGGTAATCTTGATGCGAGTAAGGTTTTCCCTGTGCCTGGAGGCCCTTTAAATAATAGTGAATGTCCTCCTGCAGCAGCAATTTCTAGCGCTCGACGAGGACGCAATTGTCCTTTTACATCGGCAAGATCAAGTTGATAGCCAGCAGAAGTGGTTTCTGTTCTTTGTGGTGCGGCTTCTATCTTGGAATTGCCCAAAAAATGTGCACAAACATCTTGCAGATGTTGTGCAGCATAAACCTCAAAGTTTGGTAACTGATTGGCTTCTTCTACATTTGATATTGGTAGTAATAGGCGATGTTGAGCTTGTTGGCACGCCATGGCAATCGTTAAAGTACCTGACACTGGTCTTAAGTGCCCATCTAGTGCAAGTTCACCAATAAATTCAAATCCTTCCGTGCAGTTTTCAGGTAGTTGACCTGAGGCAACGAGGATGCCAAGTGCGATAGGTAAATCGAGTCGAGAGCCATCTTTTGGTAAGTCTGCGGGTGCTAAATTGATTGTTAAGCGCTTGGTTGGAAACTGAAAACCACTATTGATGATGGCTGAACGGACTCGATCTTTACTTTCTCTGACTGCTGCTTCTGGAAGTCCGACAATTGTTAAAGATGGGAGTCCTGAACTGATATGAACTTCAACCTCGATTTGAGGGGCATTCAGCCCCAATAATCCCCGCGTATAGATTTTTGCAAAAGACATTTTATTATTGTTCCATCATGGTGCTTTATTTTTAGTCACTTTAGGGTTTAATTTGCACTGTGTTGGTGCTTATTTTTTGTTCTGCACCATTTCTTCAAGTGACTTCATTTGTTGTTGTAATTCATTTAAGCGTTGATTGGCTGAATTAAGGGCAGTTCTTTGACGTTCTAGCTCTTGCTTTGATACGAGATCTAATTTTTCGATGCTTTCATTTAAAAGGGCACGTAGGTTTTTTTCTAAATCTTTTTTTGGTTGATCAACTTGCTGCAAAATTGCTTGTAAAAGAGTTTCAATCATAAAGAGCTCAATAGGTTATGTATATTTGCTGCTCAGTGTATCACTGCTTGTATTAATCCTCTAGCGCTGTTGAATCAAGCGCGATAGATAACTTAGAAATATCGCTAAACTTTGGCAAATGAAACTTATTTTCGATTGTATGTCTACATCTTGAAGCCTAAATAGGTTATAAAGAAAGCTTATGCCAAGTATTTAAAAATCCCCAACCTTTAAATATTGGCATGAAAATTGAACATAAAACCTTACTGGTGAAAATAAGCCGAAGGAAAACAAACATGAAGCTTGTAACTGCAATTGTAAAACCATTCAAATTAGATGATGTGCGTGAAGCACTCTCTGATATTGGTGTTCAAGGGATTACCGTAACTGAAGTCAAAGGTTTCGGACGTCAAAAAGGTCATACTGAACTGTATCGTGGTGCAGAGTATGTTGTTGATTTCTTACCGAAAGTAAAAATTGAAATTGCAATTAGCGATGAAATGGTTGATGCAGTCATTGAATCGATTACTCGTGTCGCAAGCACAGGCAAAATTGGTGATGGGAAAATCTTTGTCACGAATTTAGAGCAGGTTATCCGTATTCGTACTGGTGAAACTGGGCCAGATGCTGTCTAAATTGGCATAAAGTTTGCTGAGTTAGAAATTAAGAGAAATAGCTCACAAAATAAGGTTGGGGGACACGAATGAAAAAAATGCTTATGGCGCTCAGTCTATCTGGCGCACTCTTAGGTGGTTCAGCTGTTGTTTGGGCAGAAGATGCTGCATCAACTCCAGTCACTGAACAAACTGTAGCAGTTGCTGATACTGGCGCTGCAACTACAGAAGTCGTTGCAGTAGAAGCACCAGCTCCTGAAGAAGCTGCTCCAGCGGCTGAGGCGACAGTAGACACAGGCGATACAGCTTGGATTCTCGTTTCAACAGCACTCGTTCTGTTGATGACTATTCCTGGTTTGGCTCTCTTCTACGGTGGTATGGTTCGTAAGAAAAACGTTCTAAGCACTATGATGTTCAGCCTTTCTGCTGCAATTTTAGTTAGTTTAATTTGGGTAATCGTAGGTTATTCACTCGCATTCTCTGGTTCAGGCGCATATGTTGGCGACCTTGCCAAGGCAATGTTGAATGGGGTCGCATTTGATGCCTTGAGTGGAACGATTCCTGAAAGCTTATTTGTTATTTTCCAAATGACATTTGCGATCATTACTGTAGCGATTATCAGTGGTTCGATTGCAGATCGTATGAAGTATTCAGCGTTCATGGTTTTCATCGCAGTATGGGTGATATTGGTATACGCACCAATTACTCACTGGGTATGGGCAGCTGATGGTTGGTTATTCCAAGCAGGTGCATTAGATTTCGCTGGTGGTACAGTTGTACATATCAACGCGGGTGTTGCTGGTTTAGTTGCAGCATACATGTTGGGTAAACGTACTGGTTTAGGCCGTGAATCAATGGCGCCACACAATCTTACTCTTACTGTTATCGGTGCAAGCTTGATCTGGGTAGGTTGGTTCGGCTTTAACGGTGGTAGTGCGTTAGGTGCTGGTGCTCGTGCAAGTATGGCGATTTTAGTAACACAAGTTGCTGCTGCCGCTGCTGCATTCTCTTGGTTAATCGTAGAACGTGTAATTCGTGGTAAAGCATCTGTTTTAGGTGGTGCTTCTGGTGCGGTTGCTGGTTTGGTTGTGATTACACCTGCTGCTGGTTTTGTCGGTGTAGGCGGTGCTTTAATCATGGGCTTAATCGGTGGTGTAGTTTGCTTCTGGGGTATTACAGCATTGAAACGCTTCCTTAAAGCAGATGACGCTTTGGACGCATTCGGTTTACATGCTGTTGGTGGTATCGTTGGTGCGGTTCTTACAGGTGTGTTCTACAGCGATGAAATCATCAAAGCTGCTGAAGTTGCACTTGCTCCAACATTTGCTGGTCAATTATGGGTTCAAGTTGAAGGTGTATTGGCGACAATCGTATATAGCGGTGTTGTAACCTTCATTATCCTTAAAGTGATTGATTTAGTGATGGGTATCCGTGTAAGCGCTGATGATGAACGTATGGGTCTTGACCTTAGCCAACATGGCGAACGTATCGAATAATCGATTATAGATCATCTAAAAAACAGCCCTCATGGGCTGTTTTTTTATGCATGGGGTGAGCTAGTTCAGCATTTGCATAAACTTTGCTACACTTAAGCAAAGTGAGTAAATAATCGCAAAATTATGCATTGTCCTTTTTGTAACGCTGCTGATAGTAAAGTCATTGACTCTCGTCTGGCTGCCGAAGGGTGCCAGATTCGTCGTCGCCGTGAATGTACAGTTTGTGGTGAACGTTTCACGACCTTTGAAAGTTATGAAATGGTAATGCCTCGTGTGATCAAATCCGATGGTAAAAACGAACCATTTGATGAGGCAAAGCTACGTCGATCATTGATGCACGCATTACAAAAACGTCCAGTTACACAAGAGCAGATTGAAACAGTACTCAGTGATATCCAGTCACAAATTCGACGTTTGGGTGAGCGAGATGTGAAATCCAGAACGATCGGTGAAATCGTCATGCAAGCTTTATTTGCACTGGATCACGTTGCTTATGTCCGATTTGCTTCTGTCTATCAAGATTTCCAAGATGTCGAAGCATTCCGTCATCAAATTGAACAAATGCAACAACGCGAAAACGAAGCTTAAGTTAGAGAACCCATGTCTGAGTTAAATCAAGATTCCTTGTCTCAAGATCAGTATTGGATGCAACGAGCAATACAACTCGCTCGACTTGGACAATATTCGACAAAACCTAATCCAAATGTTGGCTGTGTCATTGTTAAAGATGGTCAACTGATTGGTGAAGGTTTTCATCCTCAAGCAGGGCAACCACATGCTGAGGTGTTTGCATTACGCCAAGCAGGTGAGAATGCTAAAGATGCGACAGCCTATGTAACGTTAGAACCATGTGCGCATTATGGAAGAACACCGCCATGTGCTGAAGCTTTAGTCAAAGCACAAGTCAAAAAAGTTGTGGTTGCATGTGCTGATCCAAATCCTTTAGTGGCTGGTAAAGGTGTAAAAATCCTACAGGATGCTGGTATAGCGGTTGAAACGGGCATTTGTGAAGACATTGCAAAAACATTGAATTTTGGTTTTTTGAAGGCAATGGCGACGGGTCTGCCCTATGTGCGTTTGAAGATTGCTTCAAGCCTCGATGGTAGGACGGCAATGGCGTCAGGTGAATCAAAGTGGATTACGGGGACAGCTGCTCGTCAGGATGTTCAGCATTGGCGTGCGATCTCTGCTGCTGTGATTACAGGTATTCAAACGGTTCTCGCTGATGACTGTGAACTGAATGTGCGATCTTTAGAAAATATTGATCTTAAAAGTGTCGTTCAGCCTAAGCGGATCATCTTAGATCGTCAGGGGCAACTACCGCTTTCTGCAAAAATTTTACAGAATCCTGCAACTGTTATGGTGATGACACCATTTCGCCAAGAACTAGATGAATTAGGCGTGATACAATTAACGCTGCAACCTTTAAATCAGTTATTACAAACCTTATCTCAACAATATCAAATTTATGATGTGTTGGTTGAGGCAGGTGCAACATTGTCGACAGCCTTTTTACAGCAAGGTTTAGTTGATGAAATGATAAGTTATGTTGCGCCGACTTTGCTTGGTCAAACAGCTCGCGCCATGTTTAATGCTGAGTTTAGCCAAATGGCTGAGCAGCTTCGCTTTGAGTTAATCGATGTAACCCAACTTGGGCAAGATATTCGCCTAAGATTGCTCCCTATCCAAGAGATGATATGAATCCAGAACCATCGGTTTATCACAAACGTCGTCATGCGGCACGCACGACAGACGAGTATCTTTTTCATCAGTTAGTTCCTTATCTTGGTAATAAGCGTCGTCTGCTACATTTGATTCTTGAAGCACTTGAAATCACTGGAACACTGAATAGTAAGAAAAAGAACCCACCGATTTTTGCGGATTTCTTTGCAGGAAGTGGCGTAGTTTCTCGTTTGGCTCGTCAAAATGGTTATCGTGTGATTGCCAATGATTGGGAGCCTTATAGCCATGCATTGAATCATGCCATTTTAGCTTCAGTGGATGCACCAGCGTTTAAAGAATTAGGTGGCTATCAAAAAGCGATTGATTATTTAAATCGGTTGCCTGAAGTTAAAGGCTGGGTTACACATAATTTATGTCCTCGAAATGACGACGTATATGATCCTGCACGCGATCGTTTGTTTTTTAAACGTCGTAATGGTATGCGTATTGATGCGATCCGTCAGCAAATCGCAACTTGGCAAGCTCAGGGTGCAATTAACGATGTTGAAATGAGTGCGTTACTAGCACCGTTACTTTATTCGGCAAGTTTTGTCAGTAATACCAGTGGTGTATTTAAAAGTTTTCACCAAGGCTGGGGCGGGCGTACACAAACTGCTTTAGAGCGCATCGAGTCTTTATTGTGGTTAACGCCAAGTCGTTTCTGTGAAATGGGCGATACGAAGCGTCCTGCCGCAGAAGTGTGGTGTGTAGATGCACAGCATTTAGCAAATCAAATGAGTAGTTTTGAGGTTGATGTTGCTTATCTTGATCCGCCGTATAATCAACATGCCTATAGTAGTAATTACCATGTATTGAATGCCTTAACGCTATGGGATCAGGTGGATTTACCTCCTCCAGATACCAAAGGCTTTAAGAGTGGTATTGATCGTGCGTGGCGTAAAGAACGTCCAAGCCCATATAATTCATCAAAGCATGCAAAAGATGCTTATGAGAAATTATTAAATACGATTAACGCACGCTATATTCTGACCAGTTATTCGACTGATGGAAACATTGAGCCGAAGGATTTGCTGACAGCCAATTTGAAGCGCGGCAAAGTCACGTTATTGACACAAGATGTCCCTCGTTATCGCGTGAGTAAGCAACGTCAATCTGAGCGTGCACGTGTATTGGAATTTATCGTGATTACAGATACGCATGCGAAATCAGGTCCACCGTTAAGACAATTACTGGGGCAGCTTTATCACTTTGCTGAATTAGGCGGAGTCGATACTTCTGGTAATAGTACTCAGCTTGCGCTTTGGTAGTTTGAAAAACACCACTTCGAGCAATCAAAGTGGTGTTTTTGTATCAACTATTTCTAGTAAATCGGTTAATTAGATTAACTAAATCGGTTTATGAGATAAATATTTGTTTTTATAATAAAAATCTCTCATTTTTCCGCGTAAAATTCGTGTGGAAAATATTTTTGCATTTTCTTTTAATTCTCGCTTCTATTTTAAATTTTAATTTAAAAACAGTGGTTTGTGATAATTTTGGTGTTTTGGTTTAAAGAGGATCATATCTTATTTTCCATAGAGAATAATTTTACTAATCGTTCAAAAAATTACCAAATTATATTGACCATAATAGAGAATAAATATAATTTGCCGTCCTTAATTTAGGGTCTTGCCTATTTGCAGCGATGACCAAGAGAGGTTGTTATGAGTCGCTCGGAACCCACCTTATTGGGGCAATGTGTAGCAGAGTTTTTCGCTACCGCAGTTTTTCTATCATTTGGTATTGGTGTGGTTGCTGCACTTAAACTTGCAGGGGCAAGTTTGGGGTTGTGGGAAATTAGCTTAGTGTGGGGCCTTGCTGTTGCATTGGCTGTCTACCTCTCGGCAGGTATTTCTGGTGCGCATCTGAACCCAGCTGTGACGATTGCATTGGCTTTATTTGCAGGTTTTGATAAACGCAAAGTGCCTTTCTATATCATTTCCCAAGTGGCTGGCGCTGCTTTAGGTGCTCTTCTGGTTTATAGCTTATATAGCAATCTATTTATCGATTATGAGCAAAGTCATAATATGGTTCGTGGCAGTGTTGAAAGTCTAGAGTTGGCAGGAATTTTTTCAACCTATCCTCATCATTTGCTTTCTATTGGACAAGCATTCATGGTTGAAATGTTTATTACCATGTTGCTGCTTTGGTTGATTATGGCGATTGGCGATGATCGTAATGGTTTGCCGCGTGGACCGTTAGCTCCGTTGTTAGTGGGTTTGTTGGTAGCGGTTATTGGTGCATCATTTGGCCCATTGACAGGCTTTGCAATGAATCCTGCACGTGACTTTGGCCCGAAAATGGTGGCTTATTTTTCAGGGTGGGGTCCTATTGCTTTTACAGGCGGACGGGATATTCCTTATTTTATCGTTCCGATTATTGCTCCGATTGTTGGTGCGTGCTTGGGTGTTTTGGGATATAAATTATTTTTTAGTCATTTCTTGGTTAACCATCAAGTCGAAGCTAAATCGAATACTGAAAAGCAAATTTCAGAAATGCAGTCTTGATAAGCTAGTTTGAATGAAATGTATAAGGGCGATCAAAGGATTGCCCTTTTTTTGTAGAGGGAGATTTGAGCGAAGAGTGGCTTGTTATCTCTAGTCCTTTGTTTTAAGGTATCTGATTCACGCTGGCACATACTTGAATAAAGGTAGGTTATAAGTCTCATGTTTACAGGTATTATTGAAAGTTTAGGTAAGGTTGAGAGCCTACAAAGTGTGGGCGGTGATGTACGCTTGCGTATTCAAACTGATTTAGATATGTCTGATGTGCATCTGGGTGATTCAATTGCAACCAATGGAATCTGCTTAACCGTGATCGAATGGGGCGCAAACTGGTATGCAGCAGATGTTTCTCGTGAAAGTTTGAATCGAACCACTTTAGGTCAATGGAAAGTGGGCCAAGCTGTGAATGTGGAAAAGGCAATGTTGCCAACCACGCGTTTTGGCGGACATATTGTCAGTGGTCATGTTGATGGTTTGGGTGAAATTACTTTGGTTCGTGAAGATGCACGTTCATTATATTTTGAAGTGACAGCACCTGTTGAGTTAGCTAAATATTTAGCAGAAAAAGGCTCAGTGACTGTGGATGGTATTAGCCTGACGATTAATCATTTACGTGGCAATATTTTGAGTTTAAATCTGATTCCACATACAGCAGAACGTACCAATATCGGCACTTGGCAAGTGGGTACGAAAGTGAATTTAGAAGTTGATGTGCTAGCTCGTTATATTGAGCGCTTATTGTTAGGTGATAAAGCAGCAGAGCAGAAATCAGAATCCAATATCAGCATGGCTTTCTTAGCTGAAAATGGTTTTTTAAAATAATAGACCCGAATAAAAAGCCCAGTTTCAACTGGGCTTTTTATTACTTTTCATCTGAAAATTCACTGTTTTTTAGAATATATTCGATTTCATCTTGAGCTAGAGCATGCAATTTGGCGCGGAAAACAGTGACGGCCTGTTCAATGAGGCTTTCTGCTTCCAATTCTAAGCGTACACGTACACTTTCCAACTCAGATAAAATCTGTTGATCGTCAATAACCAAACGTTGCGGTTGCGCAAAGTCGATACTCGGTTGCTCAGGGTTTGGTTGATAACGTTCAGTTTGTTGAGCAATTTCTTGATCGATATGATTGCGTAAAGCCACTAAGTTTTCAGTTTGTTGCTCAAATTGCTTTGCTTCATCGGCATGGAGCTGGGCAGCATACGCTGCTTCAGCGGCACGTTTCTCTTCTAAGGCTTTCTCAAGTGCAAGTTGCTTGCGAATGCGCGCTTGTTCAATTAATTCTGCTTTGAGATCAGCATAGGCTTGTTCAATACGCTGTTGCGAAATTTGTTGAGCCTTTTCCTCATCAAATTTCCACGTTTGAATTGATGTTTGTGGTTGCAGCAGGTCACAGATGCGCGCTAGATCTTCCTGATAGGTTTGACGAACAGCTTCAGGGGTGTTGAGCCAACGTTTCTTAAAGTCCTGACCTACATTTAATGCCACACGATACTCCTCAAATGATCTGATCTCATACAGATTTATAATTTAAATGTCCGAGGCTCAATGCCTAAACGACGATACAGTTTAAATTTTTCTCGCCCGATCTGCTTAGCAGTCTCATTATTTTCAATAATCTCGATAATGTGGCGAAAATCTTGAGTTTGTTCAAGTGCATGATTGTTAAAATTAAACACGATCCAATCTTTCGATGGTGGAAGTTCTGCGGAAATACAAACTGCACTGTTTGGCGTATCAATACCATGCGGTATAAAACTAAGTTGGTCGAAAGTCCAAAGTTTCTCGTCGAGTTCAGTTTGTAATTCTGAATCAATACAATGCCACCAGATTTGAGGATGCTGATTCAGAATTTTGCGACATAGGCGGCAAGCACTTTCGACTTGCCGTTCTGTACTATTTTCAAAGAGATAAAAACTAATCTGCGGGTTCACTAACATCAAACCTTAGTGATTAGTCTGAGCACGATTTGCTAAAAATTGTATGAGCAATGGAACTGGACGACCTGTTGCACCTTTGGCTGCACCTGATAACCATGCTGTACCTGCAACGTCTAAGTGTGCCCAACGGTATTCACGGGTGAAGCGTTCAAGGAAGCAAGCCGCTGTAATCGCGCCACCATGTGGTCCACCGATATTGGCAATATCAGCAAAAGGCGTATCGAGTAGTTCTTGGTATTCTTCCATTACTGGCATACGCCATACACGGTCAAGTGATTGTTCGCCAGCTTGGAGTAGATCTTGAGCGAGTTCATCGTCAGGCGTAAATAAGCCGCTAACTACTTTGCCAAGTGCAACAACACATGCACCTGTCAAGGTTGCGATATCAATCACAAGGGCAGGGTTAAAGCGTTTGATATAGGTCAATGTATCACACAATACTAAACGACCTTCAGCATCGGTATTTAGGATTTCAACCGTTTGGCCGCTCATTGTTGTGACAATATCACCCGGACGTGTTGCATGACCTGATGGCATATTTTCAGCAGCTGCAATTGCACCTACGACGTGAATTGGAAGTTTTGCTTCACAAAGTGCTTGCATCGTACCGAGAACAGAAGCAGCGCCGCACATATCGAATTTCATCTCATCCATGCCAGCACCAGGTTTAAGCGAAATACCTCCTGTATCGAAAGTTACGCCTTTACCCACTAAGACAACAGGTGCTTGATCAGTATTGGCATTATATTCTAGTGTAACGATACGACCTGGACGATCTGAACCTTTGCTGACGGCAAGAAATGCGTACATGCCAAGATCAGCCATTTGCTGCTCATCTAATACGGTGACTTTAAGTAAATCAGGGTATTGTTTTGCCAATGCGAGTGCTTGATCTGCAAGATATTCGGGGAAGCAAATATTGCCCGGACGGTTACCCAAATCACGCGCGTAGCTCTGACCAGATTGCACTGCATGGATCAAGTTCAATTGCGCTTCATCCAAAGATGTCTGGCTTGCGATCAGATCAATCGTTTCTAAAACAAATTCGTTCTTTTTTGACTTGAACTCATCATAACCATAAGCAGCTTGAGTGAGGCTAAGTGCAAACAAATGATGTAAATCAGTTGGTAATGCAGATAAATCGACAGTAATTTGTTTAAATTTATTTTGTGATGATTTGATAATGGTTTGTGCGAGTTTTGCTAATTTAATCGCTTTTAACTCATTACTTTTACCCAATCCAAGGATTTGAGCATTTGGTTGTGTAGCAATTTTTGCAATCAGTGCTAAGTTTTCATTAAAACCTGCTTTGAATTGAGTTGCAGTAATAGATTCTTCTAGGTCTTTGATTTGGTATGAATTTAAATTTTGTTGTAGTTGTTCTGAATCAACCAAAATCCATAAAGATTCACTAGATGATTGTGCTGGAAGGCTAGTGTGCAGGGTAAATTTCATTGTTTATATAAAACCTAATGCATAAAAAACAGAGATCATTCCATTAAACACTTTCAGATATGAGGTTGCAATCCGCAACAAGCGATAGGTTTTATATTTTTAACATTCGGGTAAACTAGCACTACCCCTCGATTGGTCTATTTTTGGAAGCATTACTTTGATTATTCGGCGTTACCTCGTCAAACAAGTGGTGTCCACCTCTCTGGTTGTGACTGCCTTACTCACGTTAATTATCATGGGTGGTCAGTTAATCAAGATATTTGGACGAGCTGCACAAGGTCGTTTGGATGCTGGCGTGCTGCTCAGTATTATTGCTTATCGTCTGCCAGAATTCTTAACTTTGATTCTGCCATTAGGTTTCTTTATTGGTCTAATGTTGGTATTTGGTCGTCTGTATGTCGATCATGAAATGGCAGTTTTGAATGGCAGTGGGGTCAGTCGAAATCAATTAGCAAGATTATTGCTGCCGATGACTTTGGTTTATTTGTTTGTTCAGTCATTTTTAATGTTCTGGGGTTCGTCATCAGGCATACGTGCTTATGAAAATTTGATGCAAACCCAAGCCGTTCGTGCGGGTTTTGATTTAGTTCGACCGAGAGAGTTTATTTCCTCAGGCCCTTATACAATTTATGCGGGTTCTCTTTCAGAAGATCGAAAGAACTTAAAAGACATTTTCTATTATCAAAAAGCAGATCGCGAAGATAAGCCAGACGTCATGATTCTGGCAAAAGAAGCGACACGCGTCGAGATGGCAAACGACACGGCAAATGTAGTTGACTTGGTACAAGGTCGCCGCTATGAGATCTACCCGAATCAGCCCAAATATACCCAAGCCGAATTTCAGTCTTATCGTTTACGTTTAGAAAATGATAAGGATGTTAAATTTGAAAGTGATGATGTTGAAGCATTATCAATGAGTAAGTTGTGGCAAAAACGTGACGACTCAGTTGTTAGAAGTGAATTGGGTTGGCGAATTTTCGGTCCTTTTGTCATTGTCGTTGCATTAATGTTGGCGGTTGCGTTGTCTGAAGTGAGTCCTCGACAAGGTCGTTATTATCGTCTTATTCCTTCAATTTTTATTTTTGCCAGCTTAATTGTATTGATGATCGCAATTAAGACTCGTATTAGTAAAGGGGAGTTGGATGTTTGGGCATATCCAGCGGCGTTGTTAATTTATGCGACTGCGGCGGCAATTTTTGCACGTAAACAAAAGTTAGCACCAAAAATTAAGAAAAGTATTCAGCGAGTGGGGTTGTGATGTTAGCACGTCGAATAGTTGCCAAACATGTCGTGAAAACCACGGTTTTAGCGATGCTTGGAACCACGCTGGTCTTGTCATTTTTACAGATTTTATTTACCTATTTAGGTGAATTGGGTTCACTCAAAGATAACTATAACGCATGGCAGGCTTTCCTCTATGTATTGTGGGGTGCTCCAAGCTATTTATATGAAATTCTTCCTGTTGCTGCTTTGATTGGTTCAGTTTTAGGGTTGGGTGCTTTGGCATCTAACAGTGAATTGATTGTTATGCGCTCGATTGGCATTAGTCTATGGCGTATCGTTGGCTGGGTTATGCGTTCAGCACTTTTATTGATTGTTTTGTCTTTTGTCTTAAGTGAGTGGGTGATCCCTTATACCAATGAAAAAGCACAAAGTATTAAGAAACAACGTAGTGTTGCCACTTTAGGTGAAGTGAAAGGGTATTGGTCACGCGAAGGTCAGCGCTTTACCTATATTGATTATGCGAACTCGCAAGGGCAATTACGTAATATTCAGTCCATTGATTTTGATGAAAATTACCGCTTACAGTCTTTTATCACTGCGGATAAAGGTCAATTTGTTAAAGATGGTCAGTGGAATTTAGAGCAATCACATCAGGTTGATTTACTGGCTCAAGGGAATGCTATTAAAACGGATCATGAGCAACAAGCTCTTGGTTTGGCTTTACAACCCAAATATGTACATATGGTGACTTTAGATCCAGATGATTTATCACCAAGTCAGCTGATTAGCTTCATGCAATATTTAAAAGAATATAGCCAAGTGCCGAAAACTTATGAGTTGGCTTTTTGGCAGAAAGTTTCATCTCCATTTGCCATGATTGCATTGGTATTAATCGCCTGTTCGTTTATTTTCGGTCCTTTACGTCAACAATCGATGGGCTTCCGTTTGGTTATTGCCTTGTTCACGGGTCTTGGGTTTTTCTATCTACAAGATTTCTTGGGATATGCAAGTTTAGTCTATGCACCTTCGCCTGCGTGGTTTGTGTTATTGCCGATTCTCATGATGTTTGGGGTAGGCAGTTATTTGCTTTATCGAGCAAGATAAACTGATTTGACAATTCTATCCTCAGCATTGAGGAAAGCCATGAGTTAGGTCGTAGAGAATTCGCTTAAATTTCGGTAAAATATGCCGATCAAATGATAGACAAACAGAGAGTCCATTATGACGGATGCAAATGCTGGCAAAATTCCTCACGTTCTTGTAATTATGGATGGTGTGGGACATCGTGAAGCAGTTGAAGATAATGCGTATCTAGCAGCGAAAACACCAAACTTGACTGCGATGAAAGCAAAGCATCCAAATAGTTTAATCTCTGGTTCCGGCGAAGATGTTGGCTTACCTGATGGGCAAATGGGTAACTCCGAGGTTGGACACATGAACCTTGGTGCAGGCCGAGTGCTTTATCAGGACTTTACTCGTATTACTAAAGATATTCGTACAGGCGATTTCTTTGAGCATGAAGTGTTAGTGGATGCTGTAGAGAAAGCTAAAACAGCTAATGGCGTTGTTCATGTAATGGGCTTGCTTTCTGAAGGTGGCGTTCACTCACATGAAGATCATATTGTGGCAATGTGTGAGCTTGCATTAAAGCGTGGCGCAACGGTTTATTTACATGCTTTCTTAGATGGTCGTGATACACCACCTCGTAGTGCCAAGCCGTCATTAGAAAAACTAGATGCACTTTTTGCACAATATCCAAATCAAGGTCGTATCGTTTCGATGATTGGTCGTTACTTTGCAATGGATCGTGATAATCGTTGGGATCGCGTAGAACAAGCCTACCGTTTGATGACAGAGGGTGAAGCGACTCGTGTAGCCAACAGTGCTGTAGAAGGCTTAGAGCTTGCTTATGCAGCAGAAGAGAATGATGAGTTTGTCAAAGCAACCCGTATTGGCGAAACTATAAAAGTACAAGATGGCGATAGTGTTGTTTTCATGAATTTCCGTGCTGACCGCGCACGCGAAATTACCCGAGCTTTTGTTGAAAAAGACTTTGCTGGCTTTGAGCGTAAAGTTGTACCGAATTTATCTAAATTTGTCATGTTGACACGTTATCAAGCGAGCATCGATGCGCCAGTTGCTTATATGCCTGAAGCTTTAAAGAACTCAATTGGTGAATATCTATCTAGTTTAGGTAAAACCCAATTGCGTATTGCTGAAACTGAGAAATATGCGCATGTGACGTTCTTCTTTAGTGGTGGCCGTGAAGATGAATATGCTGGTGAAAAGCGTATCTTAATTCCATCACCAAACGTTGCAACTTATGATCTACAACCAGAAATGAGTGCAATCGAAGTGACTGATGAACTGGTGAATGCGATTAATTCTGGTGAGTTTGATTTGCTCGTTGTGAACTATGCAAACGGTGATATGGTTGGGCATACAGGTGTCTTTGATGCCGCTGTAAAAGCGGTCGAAACGGTCGATACATGTTTAGGTCGTGTTTATGATGCAGTGATGGCAAACAAAGGTCATATGTTAATTACGGCTGATCATGGTAACGTAGAGCAAATGCAAGACTATGATAGTGGTCAGGTTCATACTCAACATACCACTGAGTTAGTCCCCTTTATTTATGTCGGACCAACTCAGGCAACGATTGCAGAAGGTGGTGTATTGGCGGATGTTGCTCCAACACTTTTGAGTTTGATGCAAATCCCTGTACCAAGCGAAATGCAAGGTAAAAACTTAATTACATTACAATCAACCTAGTTCTTATTTGTAAGATAAGAAAGTCCCTCTTATCCAATGGGGGATTTAGGAAGATTTTATAAAATAAATAAGGTGAAAGAATGACTCAACACAACAACATTTACCGTGCACTATTTGCAAGTGTGTTGATGTGTTGGTCACATATCACTTTTGCTGCACCGATTACACATGCATCGGGATGGGACGATGAGGCTGCTCCACGTAGTGCTGAAGTCCCGATTGAATCAATTCAGCAATTTGTGCAGATTTATGGCATTGTTAAAGACAATTATGTTGATAAAAAATCTGATGAAGCGCTTTTCCAACAAGCCGTTCAAGGGCTAGTGGGTGGCTTAGATCGTTATTCTCGGTATTTATCTGCTGAGGAATACCGTCAGTTGATTCAATATACAGAGGGTGATCTCGCTTCTGTTGATTTCAATCTCAATTATGATAACCATACTCGTTCATGGCAGATTCAGGATCTTAAAAGTGGCTCTGATTCAAATAAGCTCGGTTTGAAAAATGGTCAAACCATCATCAAAATTGATAATCAAGAATTAAAAAATTTGAATCAAGACCAAGTACAAGGGCTGTTATATGGTTCGATTGGTAGCACCATTCAAATACAACCTGAAAATAGTAATAGCACGGTAATTTTAGTCCGAAATAAAAAGGTCGAAACGGATATCGAACCTGATTTGCTGCATAATCAAGTGTTGGTCTTAAAAAATTCGCGTTTTTCAACAAGATACGGCAAATGAAATTAAACGGATTATTGACGAATACAATCCAAATAAGTTAAAGGCAGTTGTTCTTGATTTGCGAAATAACCCTGGCGGCTTGCTTTCAGCAGCAGTTGAATCCGCAGATTTGTTTTTGAATGACGGGCTTATTGTTACGACGAAGAGTCGCTCAGAAGGCGATCAGCAATTTCAGGCATTACCAGCAAATAAGTTTCAGAAAATTAAACTTGGCATTCTGATTAATCGTCGTTCCGCTTCAGCCGCAGAAGTTTTTACAGCAGCATTAAAAGAACATAAACGTGCTTGGGTTATCGGTGAGAATAGTTATGGTAAAGGCGTTGTTCAGAAGCTTTTCCCATTACCGAATGGTGCAGCTTTGCAAATGACTGTGTCTCACTACTACACACCCAATGGAAATATGATTGAAGGGCAAGGGATCCAGCCGAATCAAATCTATCCTTTATCTCCAGAGATAAAAGAGGATAACTATTTGGATCATGTCGCAGAGTTCACGCTGAAAAGCAAGTTATAAAAAAG
>NZ_BAEB01000009.1:0-12595 GCF_000241225.1 Acinetobacter sp. NBRC 100985
TACTTACTAGTTAGTAGCTTTTTTTTATGCGAAAATAAATTAAGCAGTTTGCTCAAGTACTTTCTTGAATAAATCTTTTTGCTCTTGGCTTGGCTTAGCAGTTTGTAAAGCCATAAGCTGAGACATGTCGCCTTGTACTTTGATTTTACCCGTCATGAATGCTTGCATCGCAGCAGCCATATCAAACTCAAGGAAAACTTTACGTAAAGTTTCAGCATCCATATTTAGAGTAGTTTTAGCATTTGAAGACAAACCCTTTTGGATTTTACCTGCATCTAAAGCTAATTCTGTGTTACCAGCTGCATCTGTTACAACTAAGTTAATCGCTAAATTCGCAAGCGCTGGTGGTAAGTTTAAATCACCCGCTTCAGCAGTAAGTTTTTCAACAGTTGCAAACCAATCATCAGTTAAAAATGCAGCCATGATTATTCCTCAAATGTATTTGTTCAATTTCTTGTGCCGGCTATCCAGACGACATCTCATGAAGCAATTTGCTCGTGCCCTGTTATAGCATGTAATTTTTATTTTAGGCTATGATTTTTTGTACGCACTATTCAATTTTTAAAAAAATTATAAAAAAAGACACTTAATAAAGTGCCTTTTAAAAAATTTTACATTTTACTCAGCTGCAAAACTCAGATTTACCACATCAAGACGGTTTTTCATCTCTTCTGGATCTTTCATATCAAACTCACGTTGACCATCCAATGCCTCAAAATCGAATAAATCGCGATCCGCTAATTGTGACGGTGAAACGTTCTGTAAAGCGCCGAAGATACTGTGTAAACGTTTTGGATGCTGCTTATCCCATTCACGTAACATATCATTGATAATCGCACGCTGTAAGTTCTCTTGGGAACCACATAAGTTACAAGGAATGATTGGGAACTGACGTAATTCAGCATATTTAATGATGTCCTTTTCTTCTACATACGCTAAAGGACGAATTAAGATATTCTTTTTATCCGATGAAAGAAGTTTTGGCGGCATCGCTTTTAAACTTCCTCCATGGAATAGGTTCAAGAAGAAAGTCGCCATGATGTCGTCACGGTGATGACCTAATGCAACTTTAGTTGCACCAATCTCTTGAGCAAAGCCATAAAGCGAACCACGACGTAAACGCGAGCACACAGCACAATATGTTTTGCCTTCAGGTGTTAAACGTTTAGTAATGGTATAGGTATCTTTTTCAAGAATGTAATATGGAATCTTGTTCTCTTCCATATAACGTGGCAAAACGTCCTCAGGAAAACCTGGTTGCTTTTGGTCAAGGTTTACCGCAACTATGTCAAAATTGATCGGTGCAATTCTTTTGAACTGCAACAAGATATCGAGCAAGGTATAACTATCTTTACCACCAGATACGCAAACCATGACTTTATCGCCATCTTCGATCATGTTGTAATCACGAATTGCATGCCCTACTTGACGACGAAGCTTTTTCAACAAACGATAATACGCTGAACTTGTCGGAAGTTCTGGCTTGAAATTAAATCCTTGGTTGGACTCCACTGGCGCGTACATAGACGTGATTTACCCATAAACAAAATAACCGACAGATTTTATCTCATTCCGAAAAATTGCGCATCTAAAGAATTTTTCAATTTCTTTCAATCGTCATATTTCGATTTCATACTAGATAAATTGTGATCTAAATAAGTACAAATTGTCTGGATTGCTTATATTTCAAACTTTTCCACAGTTTTCCACAAAAGCTGTGGATAAAATTGTGGATTTCTTAGCTATTGACAAAGTGCTTTTATCTTAAAATAAGGCTTCGCATTAAATTGATCATTTTTTAACCAATGTTTTTATTAAAATAAAATCAATGACTTAAATAAGTCAATAGTTACTTTTCAAAAAAAATATTTAATTTTTTTTGCTGAACATTCGAACAAAATGACTTGCTTTTTGTTAGACAGTGAAAAATAAAAAAATTGTAGTCAAAGTACTTTTTATGATTTTTTTTGTTAAACTGCTGAGAAGAACTTAAGCATATGTTTTGTGAATATTATAACGATGGATAAAACAACTTATTTTTTGCCCTTTGCTTGGGGACAATCGGTTTTCTAAATGGTTCAGTGTCAGCTTACGCTGGGCAGACGATTTATCAATTTAAAGATACCAATGGCACAACCCTACTCACAAACAAGAAGAAAGCTGAATATAGTCATTTAAAAGTTGTCAAAGCAACTTACTACCCTGATAGTAATATTCATAGCTATTCAAATTGGGGAGCAAGTGAAGCATCTGTATTGCCTAGTTATAGCCGCAATAAAAATGCTTTTGATCAGCTGATTCGACAAGCCGCACAACAACATGGTGTTTCAGAAGGCCTCATTAAAGCCGTTATGCATACTGAGTCTGGTTTTAATATCAAGGCACGTTCGCCTGTAGGTGCTCAAGGATTGATGCAATTAATGCCTGCCACTGCGCGTCGTTTTAATGTCAGCAATGCTTATGATCCGCAACAAAATATCTTTGCAGGGGCCAAATACCTTAGTTGGCTTCTCAAGCGTTTTAATGGTGATACACGTCTTGCAATCGCAGCGTATAACGCAGGTGAAGGCAATGTTGATAAATACGGCGGGATACCCCCTTTCCGTGAAACACAGGATTACGTCCGTCGCGTCACCAGTAGATACCAAAATCTTTATGCTTCAGGTTTAGGTACTAATCTTTCAGAATCAAGTAATAATAATCAGACAGGGCAAGTATTAGCGCAATCAGCTAACTACACGAGTTCTAACAATTCCAGCTCTCCAACCACCACTCCACCACCTAAACAATATAATCGTCAAATTATCACACTTGCTGATGGTACTTTTACAGATGCACCTGCTGGAACCTATACCACAGCAAATGCCGTCGCTTCCGCGCACATCCGTTTGAGTGATTAAGAATCTATAACCAATTCTCATGTGATGATTTTGTTATCTATTTTTGTTCAAAATGACTTTTAAGTAACTGTTTCTCTGCTAATTCATTATTTTATTAGCTAAATGTATCTGCACATAATTTTTGCTTGAATTTTTAGGGTTCACCCTGCATATTAACGTTATGATTTATAATTTGTAAATCAGATCACTTTTTCTCTATAAGAGGGTTTTCTCAATGATGCGGATTGGTTTGTTCTTGCTTACCAACCTCGCGGTACTGGTTGTAGCTGGCATTATTTTGTCACTCTTCGGTGTCGGTAGTTACCATGGCGCGGGTGGCTTAAACCTAGGCAACCTATTAGTCGTCTGTTTTGTGTTTGGTATGGTGGGTTCGATTATTTCCCTACTCATGTCAAAGTGGATGGCTAAAAAAACCACTGGAACTGAATTAATCGACCCTAATGCACCTCGTAATCAGGCTGAAGCGTGGTTATTACAAGAAGTTGCTCAACTCTCTCAACGTGCAGGTATTAACATGCCTGAGGTTGGTATTTTCCCATCTTATCAGTCAAATGCATTTGCGACTGGTTGGAATAAAAATGATGCGCTGGTAGCTGTTTCGACAGGCTTATTAGAGCGTATGAATAAAGATGAGCTTCGTGCAGTACTTGCACATGAGATTGGTCACGTTGCTAACGGCGATATGGTGACACTTGCTTTGATTCAAGGTGTTGTAAACGCCTTCGTCATGTTCTTTGCACGTATTGCTGGTGACTTTATTGATCGTAATGTGTTTGGTCGTGAAGATGGTGAAGCACCCGGTCTTGCATATTTTGCGATTACCATCGTACTTGATATCGTATTCGGTATTTTGGCGTCTGCGATTGTGATGTGGTTCTCTCGTCAACGTGAATATCGCGCAGATGAAGCTGGCGCACGCTTAGCAGGTAAACAGGCAATGATTTCTGCATTACTTCGCTTACAAGCAGAATCTGAAATGCCTGATCAAATGCCTAAAGAAATGAAAGCATTTGCAATTGCGGAAGGTAAGGAACAAGGTTTTAGCTTAGCAGCTTTATTCCAAACCCACCCAACAATTGAACAACGTGTTGCTGCGTTACAGCAATTAAATGTTCAATAATCAAAAATAGATGAAAAATAAAGCCTCCATTTGGAGGCTTTATTGTTTTAATCACAAATTCGTTAACTAGCTTTGAAAGATTGATAGAGCTGCCATGCATAGCTAAAACCAGCCCATAGTGCAATCAGTAATAACAAAACAACGGCTATTCCTAATAAGTCTGGAATACGTAACCAAATCCAGCTTACGATAGGATTTCGCCAAAAAGCTGATTTTTTTTGCTTTTGCTCTAAAGACTCATGTAAGAATGGATGTACCACATGAATATCATTGTCAACCTGATATTCCTCACGAATATGATCATGTACGATTTCTAATGTCTTGCGACTTGGGCGAATAAATACATCAAATAACGTTCCAACGATTGGTACGAATCCAACCAACATATCCATGATGGCTAATTTAACCACCCCATTTAATTTATGTTGAGGAACTCCAACCTCTCGTGCTTTTTTTAAAAGCATAAAGTGTCAAAATAAATCCAGCGATATCACCTGCAAAAGGAACTGTACTTAACGCAGCATCGGCGCCCACACCTTGCTTAGTAAATGGGATACGCACCAAACTATCCATCGTATTTGCAAATTTAGCTAAGTCCCTTTCAACAGCAATGGCTTGCTGTTGAGTTAATTTTTTTTGTTGGGTCTGATTAGACATTCATTTAACCTAAACAACGTTTATGTATTGAGAATAAAGTAGTTTTTTAGTTTTGTCGGTACAATTATTATTACTTACTAGAATAAAATCATCGAAGCAATAAATAAGTACACGATGACGCCTGTTGCATCACAAATCGATGTCACCAAAGGTGCGGATGCACTAGCAGGATCAAGCCCAACCTTATTTAAAATAAACGGTAGGCTCATGCCAATTAAACAGCCCATTAACACAATACCCATCATGCTAAGAGCCAATACCAACGCAACCATTTCATCCCCTCGGAAATATCCAAGTAATGATACGGCGACTGCCATTGTACCGCCCAAACATAATGCAACAAGGCTCTCGCGTCCGAGTAGATTAAACCAATCTTTGAATTGAACATCACCTGTTGCTAAAGCTCGAACCATGAGTGTAGAGGATTGTGAACCTGCATTTCCGCCACTACCAACTAACAAAGGTAAGAAAAAGACCAGTACTAAGTTCTGTGCAATGACATCTTCATAATGTGCAATACCAATTCCAGAAAGTAAGCTACCAAATACTAAGAATACCAACCAAAATACGCGTTTTTGATATAGCTGCAAAATCGGCGCAGATTTGATGCTTAATTTCGTAGATGCATTGACTGCCCCTACCTTTAAGAAGTCTTCTGTAGCTTCCTCACTTGCGACATCCATTGCATCATCATAGGTTACGATTCCCACCATCATGCCTTGTCGATCAATAATTGGCAGCGCCAATAAATCATAACGAGCAATAGTCTTTGCAACCTCATCTTGATCCGTATCCACATAGGCAGTTAGAACATCAGTGACCATGAGTTCATTGATATTTTGTTCCTCGGCAGCAAGAATGAGCTGTTTTAATGACAAAACACCTAAAATTTTACGCGCTTCATCTAAGACATAAGCAAAGTAAATGGTCTCTGTGTCAGGTGCTTCTAATCGCAACATCTTAATCGCATCTTTCACCATCATCTGAGGTTTTAAGGTTGCATATTCAGAGCTCATGATCGCCCCTGCCGTACCTTCCATGTAAGAAGACAACTGGCGGATATCTTCACGTTCGGCTTGAGCTAAAGCTGGAAGCAATGCATTTTGTTGCTCTTCGTCTAAACACTTAAAAACATCGGCACGTTTATCAGAAGACATTTCACCAATAATTTCTGCCAAGGTATTTCTAGGCATAACTTTGGCTAATTTCACTTGCTCATTTGGGGGAAGATAGGAAAAAACATAAGCACGTTCAGGCAAATGTTTGAGTAACAACTGACTTTGATCAATAGATAACTGTGTCAATACATCAGCAATATCTACGGCCTTGAACGTTTTAATTGACTCAAGGGCAAGTTCAATGTGATTATTCTTTAATGCATCACTTAATAAATATAAAAAATTGTTGTAGCTCATGTCTGCCTCTTCACTACAAATCATCAGTAATGAAGATTTAAAGACAGATTATTATTGTACTGTCGTTAAGCGCTCTTCATTCTGACTTTGATCAATATAAAAATATGTAATTTTAGAAAAACTACAACTCTGCGTGTCCATTTAGGGAATTAATCCTCATTTAACCGCTTATACGGCACGGCAATACTACAAATATTTCTTTTTATTCTCAACTTAGACAACAAAAATGAACAATTCAAATTGTGAAGAGGCGAATGACTTTCAACTTGAACTGTTCATTGATGAGTAATACAAGTCATTTGACTAGATCGTTTCAGTTTTGATTTTCGGTTTAAACAAAGTGGTGACTACTACATACATAAACGGAATAAAGATCAGTACTAAAATCGTTCCGAATACCACACCACCAAATACACTATAACCAATTGCTTGTCGACTTAATGCCCCTGCGCCGCTTGAGAACATAAGTGGAATCACACCAGCCCCAAAAGCAATCGACGTCATCAGAATTGGACGAAGACGCAAACCTGCTGCCTCAAGTGCAGCATCCAAGCTACTCCTTCCTTGTTGTTGCAGACTTGCAGCGAACTCCACCATTAAAATGGCATTTTTACATGACAAACCAATTGTGGTGAGTAATGCGATCTGAAAATAGATATCGTTGGCAAAACCAAACAAATAACTAAATATGATCGTTCCGCCAACACCAAGCGGAATTGCAGCCATTACTACTGATGGAATTGACCAACTCTCATAGAGCGCAGCCAAGCATAAGAAAATAAAGGCGACAGAGATGAGATACAACCAAATTGCTTGATTGCTAGACTGTTGTTCTTGATAAGACAATCCACTCCAAGCCAAGCCAACATCTGGCATTTGATCAACCAAACCTTGAATTGCCTGCATTCCTTGTCCACTACTAAAGCCATTCGCTGCGTCAGCATCTAAACTAATTGCAGGATAACCCATAAAACGCTCAAGCATCGGTGGTGCGCCTTGCCAATCAATCTGACTAAACTGATTAAATGGCACCATTTGTCCATTGGCATTTTTCACATACCAAGCACTTAGATCTTCAGGTTTTGAACGATATGGAGCATCACCTTGTAAATAAACACGCTTGATTCGACCACGATCAATAAAATCATTGATGTAACTACCACTCCAAGCAGTAGATAAAGTTCTATTGATTTCACTGACATTCAGGCCATGAATCATTGCTGCTTTATGATCAATTTTGATATTTAAAACAGCTTGGTCATCATTGCCTTTTTTATCTAGATTTTCGACAAAATCAATTGCATTACTTTGCTGCTGTAATTCTTTAAAAGAATCGACCAAACTGTCGCGTCCTGAGCCTTTGATATCTTGCAACCAAAAGTCAATTTTATCTGAATTACCTAGACCACGAATCACTGAAGGCATGACCACCATGATGCGAGCTTGATTATTTTTAGAGAAATATTTCATTGCTCTGGCACGAATTTGCTGTGCGCTGTTTTCAGTTCCCTTACGATCGTCCCAATGTTTTAACGATATAAAAGCTTGCCCTAAATTTTGACCCGTTCCTGAAAAATTTCTTCCGTGAATGACCATCACACCATTTAAATTTTCTTTTTCATTCTCAAGGAAATAGTCAGAAACAACCTTACCAACCTCTTCAGTCTTGCTCATCGGCGAACCTTGCGGGAGGCTAAACTGCACACCTAATAAGCCTTGGTCCTCTTGAGGTAAAAAACTGGTTGGCAAATCACGATAAATCCAAATAAAACTGCAGATTAATAAAGACATCACAATCAAAGCGATCGCTTTAATACCAATCACCTTACTAGCAACATTGAGATAGCATGCTTTAATATAATCTAAACTTTTATTAAACCAGACAGCCCAGCGTGCTTGTTTTTGTTGTGGTTGCAATAGAATTGCACACAAAGCAGGAGTCAAAATCAAAGCCACTAACAGGGACAACCCCATCGCAACAACCAGCGTAATCGAAAACTGTCTATAGATGATCCCCGTCGCACCACTAAAAAACGACATCGGAATAAAGACTGCCGTCAATACCAGCGTGATCCCCACCAAAGCTCCACTGATTTCTTGCATTGATTGAATTGCAGCTTGTTTCGCGGTTAGCTGCTGTTCATGCATTAAACGCTCTACATTCTCCACCACGACAATCGCATCATCAACCAACAAGCCAATCGCTAATACCATGGCGAATAAAGTCAGTGTGTTTATGCTCATACCAAGAACGGCAAGAATTGCGCAAGTTCCCAAAATTACAACGGGTACTGTTACTGCTGGAACTAATGTAGCTCGCCAGTTTTGTAAGAAAATAAACATCACAAGCACAACCAGCCCTATTGCCTCAACTAATGTTGAAACGACTTGTGACATTGACTCTTTTACAAAAGGTGTATCATCTCGTGGATAAACAACAAAATATCCTTCTGGTAAAGTTTTCTCTAAGCGTGCTACTTCTTTATATACAGCATCGGCAACTTGCATCACATTTGCACCGACTGTTAATGATAAAGATAGACCAGAAGCAGGATAGCCATTTAAGCGGTTAAAGACTTGGTAATTTTCAGCACCAACTTCAACCCGCGCTACATCTTTGAGATAAACAAAACTGCCATCTGTATTGGCTTTTATAACAATATTTTCAAACTGTTCAGGGGTACGTAATAGTGAACCTGAGGTTACTTTAGCATTGAGATATTGATTATCTATCGTTGGTAAATCACCAACCGCACCAGCAGCAACTTGTGTATTTTGATTTTCAATCGCAGTGCGAACATCACTGACCTGTAATTGATAGCTTTGTAATTTTTGAGGATTAAGCCAAATCCGCATTGCATATTGCGAACCAAAAACATTGACCTCGCCAATTCCTTCAATACGGCTGAGATTTAACTCAAAATTATTGGTTAAGTAATCAGAAATATCGATATTTGTTGATCGGCCAGATTTATCTCCAAGACCGATGACCATGAAAGAGTCACTTAATGACTTTCTAACATTCACGCCTTGACGTTGTACATCTTCTGGTAAACGATTAATTGCACCATTAACTGCGTTTTGCACTTGAACTTGTGCTTGATCAGGATCAGTACCTTGCTTAAAGTACAAACTGATTCTGCTATTTCCGCTCGCATCACTACTGGAACTAAAATACAGTAAATGATCAATCCCTTTAATCTGCTGTTCAAGCACCTGTGTCACGCTATCTTCAACCGCTTGTGCATCAGCACCACTATAAGTCGCAGCAACGGTAATTCGAGGAGGGGCAATATCGGGATAACGTTCAACAGGGAGATTGAGTGTCGAAAAAATACCAAATGCCATCACCAAAATCGCTAGCACGGTTGCAAAGATCGGACGCTCAATAAAAAACTTAGATAGCATGGCTGTTCATTCCATATGCTGAAACAGTCAATTTTTCAAATGATAATCATTTTGGGAGTTGCGTTTGTGATCATTACCGAGCAATCAAGTAAACGCTATCTCTTTTAACATATCATTTCAAAATACAAGGAAATGAGGAGAAATAATGGATTTTAAAATAACAACATTTATAAAACACGATGCCCAAAATATTGAGTCATCAAAATCATGCGATATAAATTAATTTACAGTCTAATCAAATACTTCACAAATTAAGATTGACACCATATCAACTAAAACAGATATTAGCACGCCTAACTCTCTCCTCCCCATTTTACTAGGCATTTATGAAGGCCAGCTTAAAAAGTTTTAATATTCTGCTACTTATTCTACTTCCAGCACTCATCACTGGCGGTTTGCTCATTTTTGCAGGAAATTTATCAGACGGTTTACGTCTAGGCTTTTTATCCTTACCTGGCGTGCTTTTTATTTATCTAGCCATTTCACGCAAAAAAAGATACTGGTTGTGTTTTTCATTGATCTGGTGGTTCATATTTCTACTTGATTCACTCTTAAGATCAAGCACTTGGTTTTTATTTAGTAGTGATAATGAAGCGTACTTCATAATCGAAGCGATTGCCAATACTAATCAGCAGGAAATTTGGGAGTTTCTACAGCTTCATCGAGTAGCAGTAATCGGTGTGCTCACTGGCTTAGTGCTTCTGATTGCTTTCTATAGTTACGCAATTTATAAAGTTGTAAAACCAGAACATTTTCAGCAGCTTTGGCAAAGTCGTTTATTCCGTAGCCTGATTATTTTCTTGACTTTACTCTGCTTGACAAGCCATATAATGAAACCGTCTCGAAAAGTACATCCATTCGTCTTTTGGAGTGATTATCAGACTAAAATTCAGGATTTTAGAAGTCGTATAAAACAGCATAAAAATGTTCATAAACAATGGGATGTCAGTGCACATAAAAACCTAATACAAACAAGACAATCTCAAGGTAAACAAACCCATGTCTTGGTTGTTTCTGAAAGCTTAACCAGTTTAAATCTCGGTGTTTGTGGATATTCTCGAGATACAACGCCTGAGCTAAAAAAACGGCTATCAGAAATCAAGGTATTTTGTAATGCGTTTTCTCCATCACCATCGACCATTAATGCTTTACGTGTTTTACTTACTGAAAGTCCCGCTGCTGAACATGACAAATATTCACCTGAAAGTGTTTTAGCATATGCCCGTGAAGCAGGTTATAAAATTTATTGGTTAAGCAACCAAGATGATAGTTACCTTTCGTCTCTATTTGGCTCTTATGCAGACCAAGCAATTTATAAGAATAAACGTTCAGGTCGTAGCAGCACCTCATTAGATGAAAATCTCATTCCAATTTACCAACAAGCGTTAGCCGATCCAGCACCTAAAAAGCTCATTATTCTTCATTTAATCGGTGCACATCCCAATTATCAAGAACGTTATCCAGTCGCTTTTAATAAATTTACCAGTGATAGTAATGATCTAGTTGAAACTGATCTAAAAAATAGAAATATTGATCCTTGGATTCGTGCATTAAGAAATGATTACGACAATGCCGTGCTATACGAAGATTCTTTGTTAGCTAAATTTCTGGATACATTACAAGCTGATCATATTCCTGACTTTAGATCATTTACCGTGGTTTCAGATCACGGTAATGAGGTTGGACATGAAATCGATTATGCAGGCCATAGTCCCAACACCAAAGCAGGTTATCAAGTTCCTGTCATTATGTGGTCAGATAGACAACGTATCGCAGGTGTAAATAATACCAAAACATTAAACACCGCCGAATTAGATAATAACCTGATGCACATTATGGGCTTAAAAGATAAATCATCCAGCCATCAATCCTATTGGCAAGATGATAATTATCATTTTACTCCAGAAGCAAATTGGCCTTACTGGCAAAATAAATCTTAAAAGATTTAGTTCATCAATCAGCTTTATTTTTTGGTAAAACTGATTGGCTCGGTTTTTATTTATTCGCCTTAGAAATCCTATAGATTTCACAAAACTATCATCTTTTTGTCATCCGTTTGATAAAAAACACTTGCAAACTAGTTGCTTTGATAAAAACGCATGAGCTTACTTATGTTAAAAAAAGCAGTCATTTGTCTTAGCCTAATTAGCCTTGTAGGTTGTAATGACGATAACAACGATCACTCAAACTCAAAGCAACCTACTTATGAATTTCCCCAAATATTAGTGGTTGGTCATCGTGGTGCAAGCGCTCTTCGACCTGAACATACACTTGAGTCTTACCAGAAAGCAATTGATGATGGTGCTGACTTCATCGAACCAGATTTAGTATCGACTAAAGATGGCGTATTAGTAGCACGTCATGAAAATGAAATCAGTGGAACAACTAATGTCGCAGATGTACCTGAATTTGCTGATCGTAAGAAAACCAAGGTAATTGATGGTGTTACACTAACAGGCTGGTTCACTGAAGACTTTACACTAAAAGAATTACAACAATTAAAAGCGCGTGAGCGTATCCCACAGTACCGTCCTCAAAACACACAATATAATGATTTATATGACATTCCAACATTGGATCAAATCATTGACCTTGCAAATACAAACTATAAGAAAACTGGAAAAATTATTGGTTTGTACATTGAGACCAAACACCCTACTTATTTCCAAAATCAAAATCTAGCCATGGAAGATAAGTTGCTGCAAACACTGGCAAAGTATCAATATACGCGAGACATTGCACCAATTTACTTACAGTCGTTTGAAGTGGGCAATTTAAAATATCTAAAACAGCAGCTTGATCTCCATAAAAGTGTGAAACATGCACAACTCATTCAGCTATATGATGAACAAACTGCGCGTCCAGCGGATTACGTTGCAGCTGAAAACCCAACTACTTATGGCGATATGGCAACGGCTCAAGGCTTAAAAGATGTATCGAGCTATGCCAATGGCGTAGGGCCATGGAAAGTTTATGTCTTTAAAGATGCGGCGATGACTGAAACTACCTCATTTATTCAAGATGCACATAATGTTGGGCTAAAAGTTCACCCTTATACATTCCGCCCAGAAAACAACTTCTTACCTGAGTCACTT
>NZ_BAEB01000008.1:0-3338 GCF_000241225.1 Acinetobacter sp. NBRC 100985
GGGTTTTGGTTTTTCGTGGTTGCGTATTCGATCGGTCTCGTTTGGTTCGGGTTCCTACCTCAACCTGTTGAGTCAATGAGTTCTGGATGGGTAGATTCAGGTTTGGTGAATACGGCTGTAATGGTGGATGATTTAAAGTGTTTTGAATTTGAGTATGGCTATTCATTAGAAATATTCCTGTATCGGTAAAAGTGTAAAAGCTGAATTTTGGGCATAAAAAAAGCCACATCTGGAAATGTGGCTAAAGGTGTTGCTGTGCTTGTACGGTGTTACCGTATGCTTAGGCTAATAGAGCTGGCTTAATTGAAACTGAATTTAGGCAATCATTCGAAGTGCTTGTTCCAATCCTCGTTGCTTGATCGCTGCACCTGCCCCAAACCATGCTGAATCGAGTCGATGATCAGTACTCATGGCACGACGTTCGTGGTCGGTGAATTCGGTGATCGAACACAGTAAACCATAAGCGGTGTCTTTAGCTGAACTGAGTTCTGCCCCTCGTCCATGTCCGTTAAACATGGTCATGACTTTAGACATCGCACGTCCATTCGGTTCGATTTTATTGTCCGCTTTAGATGAAGCAATTTGATTTGGCATGGCTGCATTGCGGTAGAACTGAATAATGCTTTCATCCTGTTCAGCCACACTTAAGTTGGTATTGTTAAATACTGCATCAAAGTAGGCTGCGGCTTCTTGTTGAGTCACTTTACGTTGACTCAACTGCTTCATTTCATACATGTGTTCATCCCACGCACGAACAGAAATACCGAGTTGCTGTTTGACTTTTTCGGCATCGAACTTGGTACTGTGTGGCACTTTAACTACACCAGCATTGGTGTTTTGTCCTTTGAGAGCAATCGCCAAGGTGTTGTTACACACCACTCGAATACTGGTGAACTGAGCTGTCGTGGCTAAGGTTCCATCACAGGCTGTCGCTAAAAGAATATAGCCATTACTGACATCCTTACCCTTGAGTGCTGAGGTCTGTCCTGTCTTAGCCAATGCCCAGAATTTCTTACCGCCTTTAAGTACGCCTGCGGTTTCCAGTTCAAAGCCTGATTGTTCAGTCAGGTCTTTATAGAAATGTAGAATTTCCATCGGCTGGACTTCCTGAAAGCGTTGGCTCACTACGGATAAAGGTGCGTGGGTATCGGAACGATAAAGCACTCGTTGTTCCTCAAAAGGCATGATGATGCTCTGCCCCTTTTCATTCTGTGCCATGTAACTGACATCCGAGGATTCAATCCGCCAATCCATGCCTGCCTGTTGTGCCCAAACTTCGATCGGTTGGTTTGGGGTCAGTTCATTGCCTAAACCATGCCAAGGGGTTTGTCCAACAAATGCCATTGTTTCAACTAAATGTGCCATAAGAATAATTCCTGTATCAATTTGAATGGGTAAAAGGGTTCGATTTAAATTTTGTTAAATACTTAATTACGTAGATTTGGGCTAAAGCTGCGGTCACAGTGATTGCAGTAATACTGTCTGCGATAAGTTGGGTGTAATGGTTGTTGCTGTTCATCTTCAGTGATCAACATCCAAATACCACCGATCAGTACCCCAACGATTGCGCCTGCAATCGGAGGAATATTCAGGCTTTTAGAAACACTGACACCCAAAGTAGCAAGTGCCATCGGTGACATCACACTATTGGAAATAGGGTTATTGGATGGACTGGGTAAATGTTGGGGGGATTGCAGTTGTACCGTCTCTCTAGACTGGCAATAAGGACATGGCAAACTCATTGTGGTATTTCCTGTAAATGAATAAAAAAAGCCTGCTGGGGAAGCAGGCAAAATGATGGTTGTGTGTATTTGAAGCATTGCTCTCATTTAGATGCTATGTATTTGTATTTTTTTAGAATGCGTTTTTTATCATCAGTTTTAGGTGATTTTTGAATGTTGGTTAAATAGATCAATTGACCTGTTTTTTAGCAACGATTATGATGCAAGGGCTGACCTACATTGTCAGTCGGTTTTAGCAGACCGCAGATCCAGCACGATATATGAAAGTAATTTTGTATGTTGTGGGAACCCTCGTGTCCCCCTTTTTTTCTATGGTAGGGCGAGAGGGGGACGCCTCGTGCGTGCTGGTTCCTTGGATCCCAGTCTGCTAACCCCCTTTCGTTCTGCCACCATTATTTAGCAGTGATGTAGCAGAACTTCTTGTAATTCCAAGGAGTCAACCATGACACATTTTACTGTGCTTTATTCCCCTGCACTTTCTCCGCCTCTCAGGCATTTCATTCCAATTCATTTATCGCACGCTTTCGCTGTGTCCTGACTGATTCAAGCCATCAATTAACTGCTGCATCCATTTGGGTCTGTGGTGTTTTGTGCTGGATAAAAATCATAGAACGTGCTGTACCGCTTATTCGGATTGTCCTTATTGTGCTCAGTAATAGCATCGCTAGAGCCTATGACAGCCAAGCAGAATGTATTTGAAATTACAGTCAATTTCATATGCAAGTCTAAGAATTTTAAAAATATTGGATGGGGAAATAATAGGATGAAATACGTTTCAATTGCACTGCTCACCAGCCTTGCGTTGGTCGGCTGCTCAAAACCACAACATGATGATGTACAGAAAGAAGAGCTATCTCAAAAGATTGAAACAATGTCATTGAATGATGAAGCCCCTGCACAGACTGCTTCTTCTCCTTTGATTATTGATCGAAATAAAATTACCCCTCCGCTCACCAAAACAGGCGAAAGCTTTCAGGAGCTCATTAAAGACGAAGGATATTTTTCCTTTTATCCTCCATATAAAACTATCTCTGGATTGCAGATGTTTGCTGAGAATTCGGATGTGGCTGACTATTGTGCAAACTGTGTGCATTTCCAATCTATTCTGAATGATTTAAGAAATGTGTTAGCTTTAAAAAATAATCAAGTTTTGGTAATTGGTCATACAGGTCAACAATTTCCTGCATTCACATTTGCTTTAGGCGATGACTACTCTTTGCGTGCAGCGCACGATACAGCCATCAATTATATAAGATCGACAATGCAGGTGATTCCACCACAAAAAGATCAATTTGAAAGTACAGAACAATATCAACAACGTATTCAAAATTTGCAAAAAGAACTGGATACTAAAAACGCCAATCTAAATTATGACTTGAAGCTTTTAGAACTCAGTTTAAATGCGACTTCTTCACAAAGCCAGTTCATGCCGAGCAGTTATACACCCAATGATCGACCGAATGGTCCGATTGATAATTTTGTTTATTACGATGCTGACTCGAAACAATTACATTTTGAGAATATGAATTTCGCATCTGATCTTATTATGAATTTCACCGCCCCATCCACGCCAGAGTTAGCACAAAATATTATTAC